>NZ_JBOZRT010000147.1:0-1533 GCF_050789165.1 Azospirillum sp. | reverse complement strand
TGGTGGCGCTCGGCGCGGCCGAGCAGGAGCCGGCGGCGCTGGTGTACCACGAGGATGATTTCTTCGGCAGCCTGGCGGTGTCGAGCTTCAGGTTTGGGGCGGCGGCGGCGTAGGAACTGCCACCGGCCACGCCGCGTCCTTGCGCCCCCGCTCGCAAGCGCGGCTGCGAGCATTGCCCGTTACGGACACGCTCCTTCCTGCGCAGTAGCCGCCGCAGCCGGGGTGGCGCCCAGCTGCTGCATGATCGAGGCAAGATCGATCCACACGTTCTCGCGCCGGATCAGGCCGCTTGGATCCATGTCGAACACGTGCAGCAGGCGAAAGCTCAAGCGGCGGCCGCTGCCGGGAATGCCGAACGGGGTTCCCGGCGCAGTTCCTTCCCACAGGCTCTCGTCGACGACAAAGTCCGGCCCGTAGTAGCGTCGCAGCGACGTCACCTTCTCGCCGGAAAGGTCAGCAAACAGCGCGTCGTAGAAGCCGCGTGCCTGCGCCCTGCCATGCAGCGGACCGGTGGGCGAGCCCACCACGTCATGCTCGACCTCCGGGACCATCGTACTGAGCACGCCCTCGACGTCGTCCTCCGCCTCGAAGCGGAAATGGCGATCAATCATCCGATCGAACTGCTCCCTGGTAGTCTGTTCCATGGTGCTCCTCTCTTGACGTGAATGAAGTATAATGAGACTGTACTCTATTTATGAGACGCTTGTCTCATTATGAACTTATGAATTCGAATACGTCAAGTGGGGACGGTGTTCCCGCAGCGGCCGGGGAAGGCCGCGCCAATCAACGGCGGCGCACGCGGCGCGCGCTCATCGAGGCGGCGCTCGCGCTCTGCGAGGGCGGCCGCAAGCCCAGCTTCCCCGAAGTGGCCGAGCGCGCAATGGTGTCCCGTGCCACGGCTTATCGCTACTACTCTTCGGTCGAGGACCTGATCAGCGACGCGATGTTCGAACGGGCAGTGCCCGCGCTGGAGAGCTTCTGCAGTCCCGGGCAAGACGATCCGGCCGAGATGGCCGCCCGCGCGGCGCGCACCATGAACAAGCTGTTGCTCGACGATGAGGTGGGACTGCACGCGGTCGAGCGTTCGTTCATGTCCGCATGGTTGGACAACCCGCAGCAATCGCGCCCGCCACGGCCTGCGCGGCGAATGCAATACATCGGTCCGATCGTCGATTCATTGAAGGGCGAGTTGACGCCGGCGGCGCGCCGCCGGCTGGCCCATGCGTTGGCCACGGTGATGGGAACGGAGGCGGCGCTGTCGCTACGCGATGTGGCCGGCGCCAGTGTCGATGAGGCGCTCGCGGCCTGTGGCTGGGCCGCGCAGGCCCTGGTACGGCAGGCGCTTGCCGAAGCCCGCGAGCGATCCGGCAAGCGCTAGCGAAAATCCGCCACCGCGGGGATGCTGGTCAAGGCGCGGGCGCGCCGGGGCCAACGGCTATTCCTGCACCGAGCCGCGCTTGCCGCGCGCCGCATCGGCCGCGCGCTGGGCAGCTTTTTCGGCCGCGATGCGCTCCTGCTCTGCCACCTCTTCCT
>NZ_JBOZRT010000146.1:0-91955 GCF_050789165.1 Azospirillum sp. | reverse complement strand
TGTCCTCGGTCGCCTTGGCCGTCTGGTTGGCGAGGTTCTTCACCTCCTGCGCCACCACGGCGAAGCCCTTGCCGGCCTCCCCCGCCCGCGCCGCCTCGATGGTCGCGTTCAGCGCCAGCAGGTTGGTCTGGCCGGCGATGTCCTGGATCAGGCTGGTGATCTCGCCGATCTTGGCGGCGGAGGTGGCCAGCGCCTCCACCGTCTCGCGGCTGGCGCGGGCGCGCTCGATGGCCTGGCCGGAGATGGTGACGGACTGGTTGACGCTCTCGGCGATGGCGCGGATCGAGCGGGTCAGCTGCTCGGCCGCGGCGCTCGCCGCCTGCACGCTGCGCGCGGCGCCGTCGGCGGCGCCGGCCACGGTGGCGTTGCAGTGGTCGGCGCGCAGCGCGCTGTCCAGCATGGTGCCGGCGCTGCCCTGCATCTGCGAGGCCGAGGCCGAGGCCTCGTGCACCATCGACTGCATGCGGCTGTCGAAGGCGCCGGCCAGCTCGGCCAGCCGGTTGGCGCGCCGCACGTCCTCCTCCTGGCGGGCCCGCTTCTCGGCCTCCAGCTGCTGGCGGTGCTCGGCGTTGCCGCGCAGCACGTCGATGGCGCGCGCCATGGCGCCCACCTCGTCGCGGCGGTCCAGCGCCGGCACGGTGATGCCGTAGTCGCCCTCGGCCAGCTTGCCGACGATGCCCGTGATCTGCGACAGCGGCCGGGTGATCGTCGACACCACCAGATAGAGCACGCCCATGATCGCCAGGAACGCCGCGGCGCCGCCGAACACGGCCAGCCATGCGTCCTCGGCGATGCGGGCCTCGACGCGGTCGGTGCGCAGGCGCAGCACGTATTCGCCCAGCGCCTTCTGCCCGGCGAGGATCGGCGCCGTCACCTCGATGTAGCCCTTGCCAGGGCGGACGTCGCCGTCCTCGGCCAGCACCTTGCCCTTGTCGTCGCGCACGATGGCGCCGCGGTAGTCGGGGTCGGACGAGGGCGCCTTGGCGACCTGCTTGACCTGTTCGAAGTCGAAGTCGTTGAGGGGGATGGCGGCGGCGCGCGCCTGCAGCGACGCGATCATCCGCGCCCGCGACGACAGCCCCGCGTGCGCCTCGCCGGTGGCGCCGTGCACGTTCAAGGCAATGGCGACGGCCTGGTAGGCGAGGAACACCCCGCCGATCAGCACCAGCGCCCGCATCCGCAGGCTGAGCCCGCCGAGAAGACCACCCGTCCCGCCGTTCGCCATCGTCTCTTTCCCTCGCATGCGGCGGCGCCGGCCCGCCCCATAGCGGCCGGCGCCCGTTTTTTCTTACTTCAGAGCGCCCGAGGCCTTGAGCTTCTGGAAGCCCGCCTCAAGCTTGGCCATCAGCGCCTCGGCGCCCGGCGCCTTCTTCGACACCACGAAATACACCGGGGTGCTGGAGATCGAGGTGGTCTTCAGCGCCGGCATCGGCTTGGCCGCCAGCGCGGTCTGCACCGGCTTCGACCACTGGATGAACACCGGGGCGCGGCCGGCCTCCAGCAGGGCCAGGGCCTGCTCGGTGGTGCGGGCATCGACCAGCGTCACCTTGTTGGCCGGGTCCTCCATCCAGGCGCGCCAGCCACCCAGCGAGAAGCCGTTCAGCGCGATCACCGCCTTGCCGCTCAGATCCTCCTTGACCTTCACGGCCGGCGCCTCGTTCAGCGCGTAGGCGTTCATCTCGACGGTGTCGATGGGCATGGCGCTGGCCAGCGTCGTGCCCTCGAACTCCTTGGCCGTCTTCACGCCCGGGAACAGGTCGAGTTCGCCCTGCGGCAGCGCGGCCATCAGGCGGCGCGCCGGGACGGACTCGATGGTGTACTCGATGCCCTGGTCGGCGGCGACCTTCTGCAGCGTCTCGATCAGCGACCCCGCCGGCTTGCCGTTGTCCGTGTAGCTGTAGGGCGGGAACTCGACGTAGCCGACCTTGATCGGATCGGCCTGCGCCACGCCGGCCGCGCCCGCCGTCACCGCCCCCACCAGCGCCAGCGCCTTGACCATCCGCACGAACGTAGAAGAACCCATACGCATCCCCATTGCGTTCAATTCGAGATATTGCGTTGCGAACTATCTCATACCGCTAACGTCGCCGGCAACCATACCTCCGGATTGTTGAATCGCGATGTCGAAATGCTAACGGATGAGGCGATTGTCGCGGCGCATGCGCGCAAAAACCCCCGCCGCGGCTCGCGCGGCGGGGGTGCAGGGAACGACGAGCGTCAGGCCGAGCGGACGGTGCCCAGGAAGGCAGAGACCTCCTGGTTCAGCGCCTCGCCCTGCGAGGCCAGCACGTGCGCGCGGTTCAGCAGGTCCTTGGCGGCGGCACCGCCCTCGTCGGCGGCGTGGCTGACGCCGGCGATGGTCGCGGCCACCTCGCGCGTCCCGGCGGCGGCCTGCTGGATGCCGCGGGCGATCTCCTTGGTCGCCGCCCCCTGCTCCTCGATGGCCGAGGCGATGGTGGTGGCGATCTCGCTGACGTGCTCGATCACCTTGGCGACGCCAAGGATCTCCTCGACCGCCTCCGTGGTGGCGTCCTGGACGCCGGAGACCTGGGCGGCGATCTCCTCGGTGGCCTTGGCGGTCTGGCTGGCCAGCGCCTTGACCTCCGACGCCACGACGGCGAAGCCCTTGCCCGCCTCGCCGGCCCGCGCGGCCTCGATCGTGGCGTTGAGCGCCAGAAGGTTGGTCTGGCTGGCGATCCCGTTGATGAGTTCGACCACGGCGCCGATCTTCTGCGCCGCCTCGGCCAGCCCGGAGACCTTATCGTTGGCGCGCCGGGCGAGGCTGACGGCGTCGGCGGCGACCCGGCTCGATTCACCGACCTGACGGCTGATCTCGTCGATGGAGCTGCTCAGTTCCTCGGACGCCGACGCCACGGTCTGCACGTTGGCCGAGGTCTGCTCGGTGGCGGCGGCGACGGTGGAGGCCAGCTTGTCGGTCTGCTCTGCCGCCTGCGCCATGGTGCGCGCCTGCTCCTCGACCCGGGCGGCCTCGGCCGACACCGTTCCGATGACGCCGCCGACCTGCCGCTCGAAGTTGTCGGCCATGCGGCGCATGGCGGCAGCGCGCTCCTCGGCGGCCTGCCGCGTCATCTCCTCCTCGCGGGCGGCCATGCGCCGCATCTCCAGCGCGTTGCGCTTGAAGACCTCCACCGCCCGCGCCATGGCGCCGATGGCGTCGCGGCGCCCGACCATCGGCACCTCGGTGTCGAGGTCGTTGGCGGCCAGCCGGTCCATGACCGTCGAGATCAGCGTGATCTGCCCGCCGATGGAGCGGCTGATCAGCCACGCCATGCCCAGCGCGAACAGGATCGCGACGCCGGACACCCACAGCGTGGTGGTCCGCGTCTCCGCCACCGATTCCGTCATGCCGTCGAGAGATGCGGTCAGCCCACGCGCCGCCTCGTCCGACAGCGCGGTCACCGCCGTGTCGATGCCCGTGGACAGGGCGTTCATCCGCTTGAGCGCGCCGTCCACCGCGTCGGTTGCCTGCACGGCGCCGCGCAGCGCCGCCTCGTAGGCGTCCAGCGCGGCGCCGAACGCCTTGCCGAGCCGCTGCACGCGCGGCAGCGCCTGCCCCGCGGCCAGCGCCTCGGCGATCAGCTTGCGGGCGTTCGCCACCTCGGCCAGGGCGGCGGCGCTGTCTGCCGGGTTGCGCGAGGCGACGTAGCGCAGCGCCGCGCTGGAGCCGGTCTGCTGCGCGTCGCCCAGGCGCACGACGATCTGCAGCAGGTCGCCCAGGTTCTCGCGCAGCAGGAAGCCCTGCAGCGCGGAGTGCACGGTGCGAAGCTCGGTCAGCGCCTTGTTCAGTTCGCCCGTGGCCGCGCGGCGCTGGCCGACGCCGTCGGCGACGGCCCGGCCGCCGGCGGCCAGCGCGTCCTTGCCGGACAGCAGCGCGCCGGCCGCGGTGCCCAGCGCCGTCCCCTCGGTCGCCGTGCGCAGCCGGGCTAGCGGCGCCTCCAGCCCCGCCTCGGCGACGCCGACCTGGTTGAGCGCCGCCTCGGACTCGAACAGCGCGTAGCCGAGGATCGCCTTCTGCAGCCCCTCCACGGCCGCGGTGGTCTCCTGCACCGTACCGGCGACGCGGGTGTCGGCGCGCACCGCCTGCGTCACCGTCTCCACCGTCGCGACGCTGCGCAGCGTCGACGCGTCGAGCACGGCGATCAGCCCCACCGTCGCCAGCGCGCTGACCAGGATGCGCGAGCGGATCGACAGGACTCCGAAGCGAAACCGCGGCTGTCGTCCCTGTTCCATGACCCCTCTCCTCCCTCTGCCCACCGGCGGGGTGGACGCCGCGCGTGTCCGCTGCGGCGTCCACCCGGCGCCGTTATTGAACCGCGCGGATCTTCGCGATGAGGTCGGCGCCGTACTTCGCCTCGAAGGCCGGCATCGCCGGCTCGACCGCCTTGGCGAAGACGGCGCGGTCCACGCTGCGCACCACCTGCATGCCGGCCTTCTCCAGGGCGGCGACGCCCTTCGCCTCGGCATCGGCGGCGAAGGCGCGCGAGGCGGCGGCGGCCGCCTTGGCGGCATCGGCGAACACCGCCTTGTCGGCGTCCGACAGCTCCGCCCACAGGTCCGGGGCGATGACCACCACCGCCGGGTCGTAGACGTGCGCCGACAGCGTCAGGTGCTTCTGCACCTGATCAAACTTGGCGGCGATGATGGTGGCGATCGGGTTCTCCTGCCCGTCGAACTGGCCGGACTTCAGCGCCTCGAACAGCTGCGGGAAGGGCAGCGGCGTGGCCTCGGCGCCCAGCGCCTTGAAGCCGCCCATGATGACGTCCGACTGCGGCGTGCGCAGCTTCAGGCCCTTGACGTCTTCCGGCGCGGCGACCGGGCGCTTGGCGTTGGTCAGGTGGCGGGTGCCGTTCTCGCCCCAGGCCAGCGCCACCACCTCCTTCGCCTTGAACTTCGCCAGCAGGTCCTGGCCGATGGGGCCGTCCAGCACCGTGTGGGCGTGTGCCGCGTCGCGGAACAGGAAGGGGATGTTGATGACGCCGGCCTCCGGCACGATGTTGGGCAGCGGCGCGCCGGTGATGAACGCCATGTCCACCGAGCCGATCTGGATGCCCTTCAGCATCTCCACCTCGCCGCCCAGCGCCGAGTTCGGCTGCTGGTCGATCTTGAAGCGCCCGTTCGTCCCCTTCTCCACCGCCGCCGCGAAGGCCGCCGCCCCCGCCCCCAACTGGGAGTCGGCCGACAGGATGTAGCCGAACTTGATGGCCCGCGCGCTTTGCGCGGCGGCCTGCGGGACACCGGCGGCCAGCGCCAACAGCGCCGCCGCGGCCGCCACCCCCATACGCAGCTTGTTCATGTTCTCCCCCCGGAAAAAATGCATACCATAGGATGTAACTCAAGGCGCGAAATCTTGCCAAAAAGTTAAGCTATCGTCAGTGCACCGAACAACCAAAGCACTCGCCGGATTTCATCCCTGTAATTCTGAGCGAGGCCGGCAAACATGGAAAACATTTGCGCACAGGAAGCATTCGTTTATTGCAAGCTGACCAAAGCAGTCGGATATTGGGGAGCGGACGCGAATGAACGGTGTTTCGCAGCCCGGAGGGCGCCCAACCTCTTGATCTCGCTGAACGGCGCCCCGACGGGCGGCGCGGAGGGCCGGAAAGCCGCAGCGCGCCGCGGGTTGCCAGCATCCGCCCTTGGCACTAGGCTGCTCCACCTTGCGTATATCAGCCGCTGAAGGACACGTCCGTGCCCGCAGAATTCGTCCCCTCCGCCTGCCCGCACGACTGCCCGAGCACCTGCGCCCTGGAGGTGGAGCGACTCAGCCCCGACCGCATCGGCAAGGTGCGGGGCGCCGCGGCGAACACCTACACGGCCGGCGTCATCTGCGCGAAGGTCAGCCGCTACGCCGAGCGCGTGCACAACCCGAACCGCATCCTGAAGCCGCTGCTGCGCACCGGCCCCAAGGGCTCCGGCCAGTGGCGGGAGATCGGCTGGGACGAGGCGCTGGACCGCGTCGCCGAGAAATTCCTGGAGGCCGAGCGCACCCACGGACCGGAGGCGGTGTGGCCGTACTTCTACGCCGGCACCATGGGCCTCGTGCAGCGCGGCTCGATCCAGCGGCTGCGCCACGCCAAGGGCTATTCGCGGCAGATCAGCACCATCTGCGACACGCCGGCCAACATGGGCTGGATGGCCGGCTACGGCGACATCCGCGGCAGCGACCCGCGCGAGATGGCCGAGAGCGACCTGATCGTCAACTGGGGCGGCAACCCGGTGGCCACCCAGGTCAACGTGATGACGCACGTCGCCCGCGCCCGCAAGGCGCGCGGGGCGAAGCTGGTCACCATCGACCCGTACCGCAACGGCACCGCCGAGGTCTCCGACCTGCACCTCATGCTGCGTCCGGGCACCGACGGCGCGCTGGCCTGCGCGGTGATGCACGTGCTGTTCAGGGAGGGCTTCGCCGACCGTGCCTACCTCGCCCGCTACGCCGCCGGGGTGGAGCGGCTGGAGGAGCATCTGGCCAGCCGCACGCCGGAATGGGCGGCGGCGATCACCGGGCTGGCGGTGGAGGAGATCGTCGGCTTCGCCCGGCTGTACGGGCAGACGACGCGCAGCTACCTGCGCATGGGCTATGGCCTGACGCGGGCGCACAACGGGGCGGCGCAGATGCACGCGGTGTCCTGCCTGCCGGTGGTCACCGGGGCGTGGCAGCACCGCGGCGGCGGCGGGCTGTACTGCTCGTCGGGGATCTACCGGATCGACCGCACGCTGTCCGAGGGGCTGGACCGGCTGGACACGTCGGTGCGCGGCTTCGACCAGTCGCGCATCGGCGCGGTGCTGACCGGCGAGGACATCACCAGCGGCCCGCCGGTCACCGCCATGCTGGTGCAGAACACCAACCCCGCGGCCGTCTGCCCGGACCTGACCCGGGTGATCGCCGGCCTGAAGCGCGAGGACCTGTTCGTCGCCGTGCACGAGCAGGTGATGACCGACACCGCGGCGCTCGCCGACCTCGTGCTGCCGGCCACCATGTTCCTGGAGCACGACGACCTCTACCGCGGCGGCGGCCAGAGCCACATCCTGATCGGCCGCAAGGTGGTCGAGCCGCAGGGCGAGGCCCGCGAGAACCACTGGGTGAACGGCGAGATCGCCCGCCGCGTCGGCGCCGAGCACCCGGGCTTCGGCATGACGGCGTGGGAGATCATCGACGCCATGCTGACGGCCTCCGAGCTGCCGGACGCCGCCACGCTGGCGGCCGAGCGCTGGTACGACGCGCAGCCGGACTTCGAGACCTCGCACTTCCTGAAGGGCTTCGCCTGGCCGGACGGCCGCTTCCGCTTCGCGCCGGACTGGGCGGCGCTGGGGCCCTACGGCGGCTGTCCGGACCTGCCGGACCACATGCCGCCCGGCCGCGGCACCGACGCCGAGCACCCGTTCCGCCTGTTCACCCCGCCGGCCCGGCAGTTCCTCAACACCAGCTTCACCGACACGGAAACCTCGCTCGCCCGCGAGAAGCGCCCGACCGTGCTGATCCACCCGGACGACGCGGCGGGCCTGGGCATCGGCGACGGCGACCTGGTGCGGCTGGGCAACCGCCAGGCGTCGGTGGCGCTGCACGCCGAATTGTTCGACGGCATCCAGCGCGGCGTGCTGGCGGTGGAGGGCATCTGGCCCGGCAGCGCCTTCGTCGAGGGCGTGGGCATCAACGCCCTGACCTCCCCGCGGTCGATCCCGCCGGCCGGCGGTGCGGCGTTCCACGACAACGCGGTGTGGGTGCGGAAGGCATAAAAGCAGTCCCTCCCCCAGCCCCGCTGGGGGAGGTTAGGTGGGGGCAGCGGCGCGCACGAGAATCCATCCCTGCCGCTCACGCCGCCGCCCCCACCCAACCCTCCCCCTGCGGAGCAGGGGGAGGGCTATTGATGCTTCAGCTCGCCCGCACCTCGGCGATGAAGCGGTCGACATCCTGCGACAGGCGCTCGGAATCGCGGAACAGCGTGTCCGCGGCGCCGAGCGCCTCGTGCGCCGCGGAACCGGTGCCGTCGGCGATCTGCTGGACGCCGCCGATGTTGCGCGAGATCTCCTCGGTGCCCTGGGCGGCCTGATGCACGCTGCGGGCGATCTCGCGGGTCGCGGCGTCCTGCTCCTCCACCGCGGCGGCGATGGTGGTGGCGATCTCGTTGATCTGCGCGATCACCGCGGCGATCTCGCCGATGGCGCCGACGGCGCCGCGGGTCGCCTCCTGCATGCCGGTGATCTGGCCGGCGATCTCCTCGGTGGCCTTGGCGGTCTGGTTGGCCAGCGACTTCACCTCGGAGGCCACCACCGCGAAGCCCTTGCCGGTCTCGCCGGCGCGGGCCGCCTCGATGGTGGCGTTCAGGGCCAGCAGGTTGGTCTGCGACGCGATGGAGTTGATGAGCTCCACCACATCGCCGATGCCGCGCGCCTGCTCGGCCAGCGCCTGGACGCTGCGGGTGGTGTCGTCGGCCCGCTGCGAGGCGCGGCGCGCCACCTCGCCGGACTGGTTGACCTGACGCGAGATCTCGCTGATCGAGCTAGTCATCTCCTCGGCCGAGGCGGCGACCGTCTGCACGTTGGCCGAGGCCTGCCCGGCCGCCTGCATCACCGTGGCGGCGCGCGACCGTCCGTCCTCCGCCATCTCGGTGAGGCGGCGGGAATTGGCCTGCATCTGGCTGGCGGCGGCCGACACCTGGGCGACCACGCCCTTGATGCTGGCCTCGAAGCTGTCGGCGAGCCGGCGCATGGCGGCGCGCTTCTCCTCCTCGGCGGCCCGCTGGGCGCGCTTGACCTCCTCCTCCATGGCGCGGCTGCGGATCAGGTTGTCCTTGAACACCTGCACCGCCGCCGCCATCTGGCCGATCTCGTCCCGGCGGCCCGCCGCCGGCACCTCGACCGCGGTGTCCCCCCGGGCGAGACGCTCCATGGCGCCGGTCATCGCCACCACCGGGCGCGACACGCCGCGTCCGATCGCCCAGGCGAGCAGGCAGGCTAGCAGCACGGCGACCGGCGTCAGCGTCTGCGCCGCGGTCTCCGCCAGATCCGAGGTGGCGATCGCCGCCGCGCGCATCTCGCCCTGCCGCGCCGTGGCGACCTCGCGCGCCTCCTTCAGCTTGTCGGCGGTCGCACGGCCGATGGGGGCGAGGCGCTTGTCGCGGATCTGGTTGACCGTCGCGATGCCCGTCTCCAGCACCGACAGTCCGTTGGAGAAGTCGCGCAGCATCGCGCCGGCGGCGGCGATGCGCTCGGTCTGGCCCTCGGCCAACGGCAGCTCGGCGAGATCCTTGAAGGTGGCCGCCGCGCCGTCCACCCGCTTGCGCACCGCGGCGAAGTCGAAGGCGGTGTCGCCGTCCAGGATGCGGAAAACCAGGATGCGCGCGGTCCAGACGTCTTCGGCCAGACGCGACACCGCGGCGGCGGCGGCGAGGTGCCCGGCGGCCACCTCGGCGTCGCGCATCTCGATCAACAGGCCGCGCAGCTTGGAGCCGAGTTCGTAGACCACGTTCTTGTTGGCGGCTTCGCGCTGCTCCCGGGCGGTCGCGATCTCCGCGGCGGTGCGCTCGTAGTCGTCCAGCAGCGCCAGGATCTCATCGATGCGCTTGCGGTTCACCTCCCGCTTCATCAGCGCCCGCGCCTGGGTCAGCTCACGGCGCGCGGTGGCCACCTCCGCAGGGATGGCCTTGGCGTTCTCCGCGCCGCCCGAATAGATGTAGCGCACGCTGGCGAGCCGCGCCCGCAGCACCGACCCGTCGGCGCGCGACACCAGTTCGGCGATGACCGCCTGGTCGGCCAGCCCGCCCACCGAGTCCCTGGACTCGGCGGCCTCGTACCACGACACGCCGCCAAGCGCCGCCAGCAGCATGACGACCACGCCGAAGCCCAGCGCGACGCGTGTTCCGACTTTCCGGTTCTCCAGCATACCAGCCCCTTCCCTGCCGGCGCTTCGCGACGGCGATCGATGCCCATCCATCAGGATTAATCCCAATGGATGGGCATCGTGAACATACGGCGGTATGGGAGTCAAAATTTATTAGTATGACTAACTATTTAACACAGCGGGCCGGCTTCCCTTGGAAGCACCAACGCCTTGAGGGCACAGGATTACCAGCCCGCCTCGCCGCACACCCGGTTCCGGCCGGCGCGCTTTGCGGCGTACAGCGCCGCGTCGGCGCGGCGGACCAACTCCGCGAGCGTCTCGCCCGGGCGGTACTGCGCGGCGCCGATGGACAGCGTCACCGTGCCGTAGGACGCGCCGCGCGACTTGTTGACGATCTGCCGGGAGCCGACGGTGGCGCGCACCTGCTCCGCCACCTTCAGCGCGTTGTCGAGCGCGGTGCGCGGCAGGATGATCGAGAACTCCTCGCCGCCGTAGCGCGCGGCGGTGTCGCGGCCCTTGATGCACTCGGTCAGCAGCTTGGCGACGAGACGCAGCACATGGTCGCCGACCAGATGGCCGTGCGTGTCGTTGAAGGTCTTGAAGTGGTCGATATCGACCATCAGCAGCGAGAGCGGGATGCCCTCCTGCTCCGCTTCGCGCGCCGCCTCGTTCAGCGTGATGTCGAAGGCCTTGCGGTTGGCGATGCCGGTCAGGCCGTCGGTCATCGCCTCGCGCCGGGCGGTGTCGAGGTTGACGCGCATCTCGGCCAGCTGCTGGCTGGAATCGAGAAGCTGCGACTGCAACCGCGTCTGCTGGTCGACGATGGCCGTGGTCTCGGCGGCGATGGCGGCGACCATGGCGCGGAGGTCCTCCATCGACATGGGCTCGTCCAGCTCGCCCTGGAAGCCGGCCAGCGCGTGGCCGTAGCGGTTGGTCTCCGCCCCGGCGGCGTTCAGCAGCTCCAGCAGCTTGCCGAGCGCCGAGCGCGCCCGCTCGCTGGTCTCGCGGATCGCCTGCGCCTCGGAATCCAGGGTGAAGAAGCGCTTGAACAGCTCGTCGCAGTGCGACTGGGTCAGCGTGCCGCCCTCGCGCTGCGCCATGTCGATGGCGCGGGTCAGGTCGGGCAGCTGGCCGCCGTGGTAGGCGTACCAGAGCGTGAAGTTCTCCGGATTGGGGGGCAGGCGGTCGGTCAGCATGCGGCTCATCGCGCGCGCCGCAAGCTCGCCCGCCCGTTCGAAATCGTCCGAATACGCCACCGCCGCCACCCCGCCGATCACGCCAGCTCTAGACCTGTCCACACCGTATATTGGTGTTTCCCTTCGCGGCAAGGGTCTTTCATGGCAACGATCAAAAGCAGGGGCAGACTTGCCCAGCTCACGTCAGTTGCATTGGCCGATGGAGTTCTCGGCGCATATTTTCCGGCCGTCGACCCAGGTGGCGCCGGTGAGGTCGGCGTTGCGGAAATCGGCGCCGCCGAGCTTGGCGCCGGTGAAGTCGGCGCGCTTCAGCGACGCCCCCACCAGCTTGGCGTTGCGCAGGTCGGCCTCGCGCAGGGACGCGCCGTCCAGCTCCGCACGGGTGAAGTCCGCCTCGATCAACCGGGCGCGGTCGAGCTTCGTGCCGGTCATCGTGGCGCTGACGAACTTGGCGCGGTAGGCGTCGGCGTCGGTCAGCACCGCGTCCTTGAGCGTGGCGCGCGAGAAGGTGGCGTCGCGCAGCTCGGCGCCCGTCAGGTCGGCGCCGTGCAGCTCACCGCCGTCGAAATAGCAGCGACGCCAGAGCACCTTGGGCTGCGCGGGGTCGGTGCAGGCGGCCTCCGCGGGGGCGGCGGCCAGCAACAACGCAAAGGCGGCGAAAATTGTCCGTTTCATCCCGCAAGAGATAAGGGAGGGCACCGGCAAAACCAAACCCTATCGGGGCTGCCCCACCGCCCGCCCGGCCTGCGGCGGGCGCGGCAGATCCCCGTGCGCCTGCGCCGCGGCGGCGAGGCGGGCGCGCGTCCCCTCGGCGAAGGGAGCGGCGCGGCGGTCGGCGAGGTCCACGTGCAACAGCAGGAATTCCGCGGTGGCGGCGAGGAACCCCTCGCCGGCGTGGCGCATCTCGTGGAACAGGTGCAGCCGCTTGGCGTCGGCGGCGAGGATGGTGGAGGCGAAGCGAAGCCCGTCGCCCTGCGTCACTTCGCGCGCGTAGGTCAGATGCGCCTCGACCACGAACATCGAGCGCCCCTGGGACTCCGCGTAGTCCTTGCCGATGCCGAAGTGGTCGAGCACCGCATCGGTTGCGTGGTCGAACGCCAGCAGGTAGTAGGCCACGTTCATGTGGCCGTTGTAGTCGATCCACTCGGGCCGGACGGTCTCGGCGTGGAGTTGGAAGGGGGCGGGGATGGTCATGGAAAGGTCTCCGCCGCCACTGTAGCACAGCGGCGGCGGAGGTCGCCCCTCACACGCTGAAGTACTTGGCCCGGGGGTGGTGCACCACGATGGCCGAGGTGCTCTGCTCCGGGTGCAGCTGGAACTCGTCGGACAGCTCGACGCCGATGCGCTCAGCGCCCAGCAGCGCCATCAGGTGCTTCTGGTCCTCCAGGTTCGGGCAGGCCGGGTAGCCGAAGCTGTAGCGGGAGCCGTGGTAGCCCTGCTGCAGCAGCTTCTCCTTGTCGCGCGCGTCCTCGGCGCCGAAGCCCAGCTCGGCGCGGATGCGGGCGTGCACGTATTCGGCCATCGCCTCGGCCATCTCCACCGAGATGCCGTGCAGGTACAGGTAGTCCTGATAGCGGTTCTCGGCGAACCACTGCCGCGCCACGTCGGACGCCTTCTGGCCCATGGTGACGACCTGCAGCCCGATGACGTCGCGCTCGGGCGAATCCACGTCGCGGAAGAAGTCGGCGATGCACTCGCCGTCCTCCTTGCCCTGGCGCGGCAGGGTGAAGCGGGCGACCTCGGTGGTGCCCCCCTCATCGAAGAGGACCACGTCGTTGCCCTCGGCCGCCGCCTTCCAGTAGCCGTAGGCGGCCTGCGGCTGGAGGATCTCCTCCTTGGCGCACAGCTGGAGCATGCGGTCGAGCACCGGGCGCAGCTCCTTCTTCGACCACGCCATGAACTCCTCGAAGGACTTGCCGTCCTTCCGGTAGCCCCATTGCAGCTGGTAGAGCATGCGCTCGTTCAGATACGTGACCAGCGTCTTCAGCGGCACGTACTCGATGACCTTGGCGCCCCAGAACGGCGGGGTC
This sequence comes from Azospirillum sp., assembly GCF_050789165.1. Taxonomy (NCBI): domain Bacteria; kingdom Pseudomonadati; phylum Pseudomonadota; class Alphaproteobacteria; order Rhodospirillales; family Azospirillaceae; genus Azospirillum; species Azospirillum sp. Next base: position 78,870 of record NZ_JBOZRT010000146.1, on the reverse strand, counting down.
GGCACTGCGACGCCCTCGGCGAGACGGTTGCGGCGGGCGCGCACCGCCGCCTTGTCCACCGGGCCGGTGGCGGCGGAGGTCGCCTGCCCCAGCACGCGGCGGCGGTTGGACGCCTTGCCGGCGCGCTTGGCCTGCGTGACGGCCAGCAGGTTGTCGAACTCCCCGCCGACCACCTTGTCCATCAGCGTCAGGCCGTCGAAGGCGTCGCCCGCGTACGCCACGCGGCCGGGGCCGTAGGACTTGACGCAGTCCTCCTCCACATAGGCGCGGGTCAGCGCCGCGCCGCCGAGCAGGACCGGGACCTCCAGCCCCTCGCGGGTCATCTCCTCCAGGTTCTCGCGCATGACGACCGTGGACTTCACCAGCAGGCCGGACATGCCGATGGCGTCGGCCTTGTGCTCCTTGGCGGCCTGGATGATGGTGCCGACCGGCTGCTTGATGCCGAGGTTGATGACCTTGTAGCCGTTGTTGGTGAGGATGATGTCCACGAGGTTCTTGCCGATGTCGTGCACGTCGCCCTTCACGGTGGCCAGCACCATGGTGCCCTTCTGCTGGCCCTCGACCTTCTCCATCAGGGGTTCCAGGTAGGCCACCGCCGCCTTCATGGTCTCCGCCGACTGGAGCACGAAGGGCAGCTGCATCTTGCCCGAGCCGAACAGCTCGCCCACCACCTTCATGCCGTCCAGCAGGTAGGTGTTGATGATGTCGAGCGGGCTGTACGTCTCCAGCGCCTTCTTCAGGTCGTCCTCCAGCCCGGTGCGGTCGCCGTCGACGATGCGCTGCTTCAGGCACTCCTCGATGGTCTCGGGGCGCGCCTTCTTCTTGGCGTCGGCCGCCTTGCGGCCCTCGAACAGGGCGATGAACGCCTGCAGCGGGTCGTAGCCGTCCGCTCGCCGGTCGAAGATCAGGTCTTCGGCGGTCTTCACCTCCTGCTCGGGGATCTGGTGCAGCGGCATGATCTTGGAAACGTGCACGATGGCGCCAGTCATGCCGCGCTTGACGGCATGGTCCAGGAACACCGAGTTCAGCACGTGCCGCGCCGCGGCGTTCAGGCCGAACGACACGTTGGACAGGCCGAGGATGATCTGGCAGCCCGGCATCTCGCGGCTGATCGCCTCGATGCCGTCCAGCGTCCAGATCGCCAGCTTGCGGTCGTCCTCGTTGCCCGTCGCGATGGTGAAGGTCAGCGGGTCGAACAGCAGGTCGGCCGGGTTCAGCCCGTACTCGCCCACCGCCAGATCATAGAGGCGCTTGGCGACGGCGAGCTTGCGCTCGGGCGTCTTCGCCATGCCCTCCTCGTCGATGGTCAGCGCGATCACCGCGGCGCCGAACTTCTTGGCCAGCTCCAGGCGCTTGCGGGCCGGCTCCTCGCCGTCCTCGAAGTTGATGGAGTTGATGATCGCCTTGCCGCCATAGAGCTGCAGCGCGCTGTCCAGCACGTTCAGCTCGGTGGAGTCGATGACCAGCGGGGCGGTGACCGAACCGACGAAGCGCTTCACCACCTCGTTCATCTCGGCCACTTCGTTGCGGCCGACGAAGGCGGTGCAGACGTCGAGGGAGTGGCTGCCCTCCTTCACCTGCTCGCGCGCCATCTCGACGCAGCCGTCCCAGTCGCCCTTCTCCTGCAGCTCGCGCCACTTCTTGGAGCCGTTGGCGTTGCAGCGCTCGCCGATGGCGAAGAAGGCGTTCTCCTGGCGCAGCGTGACCTGCCCGTACAGCGAGGCCACCGCCGGCACCCAGTGCACGGTGCGGCCCTTCGGCGCCGGGCGGTGCTGGCCGGCCGGCGCCAGCTTGCGCAGCACGGCGTCGGCCGCCGCGATGTGCGGCACGTTGGTGCCGCAGCAGCCGCCCACCAGGTTGACGCCGTCCTCGGCGATGAAGCGCTCCAGCCAGTGGCCGAAGTCGGCGGCGGCCAGCGGGTAGTGCGTCTTGCCGTCCACCAGCTCCGGCAGGCCGGCGTTCGGCTGCACGGAGATCAGGCCCGGCCAGTTCTGCGACAGCCAGCGCACGTGCTCGCCCATCTCCAGCGGGCCGGTGGCGCAGTTCAGGCCCATCAGCGGCACGTCCAGCGCCTCGATGATGGTGGCCGCCGCGGCGATGTCGGTGCCGACCAGCAGCGTGCCGGTGGTCTCCACCGTCACCTGCACGAAGATCGGCGTGTCGGTGCCGGCCTGCTTGCGCGCGCGCTTGACGCCGTTCACCGCCGCCTTGATCTGCAGCGGGTCCTGGCAGGTCTCGATGAGGATGGCGTCGCAGCCGCCGGCGATCTGCCCGGCGGCCTGCACGAAGAAGCTCTCCTCCAGATCGGCGTAGGGCATGTGCCCGAGGCTCGGCAGCTTGGTGCCCGGCCCGATGGAGCCGAGGACGAAGCGGGCGCGGCCGTCCTTGAAGGTCTCCGCCGCCTCGCGCGCCAGCTCGACGGCGCGCTGGTTGATCTCGTGCGCCTTGTCCCCGATCCCGAACTCGCCCAGCGTGATGGGGGATGCACCGAAGGTGTCGGTCTCCACCATGTCGGCGCCGGCCTCGTAGTAGCCGCGGTGGATCTCGCGGACGATGTCCGGGCGCGACAGCGGCAGGATGTCGGTGCAGTTCTCGTGCCCCCAGAAATCCTTCTCGACGTCGAGGTCGATTGCCTGGATGCGGCTGCCGAACCCGCCGTCGCACAGGAGAACGCGGTCACGCAGGGTGTCGAGGATGTGGGGCATGGGACTTCTGTTTTTCTCGAGGTGTGGTTCGGGTCAGTCGAGGCCGTGGCGGTTCGCCGGCCACCAGCCGTAGTCGAGGATCTGGTCGAGCGTGTAGGGGCACTCGGCGGGCAGCACGCGCTCGTCCACGCGATCCTGGCCGAGGCCGTCCACGGCGTAGTCGCGACCACGGCGATAGGCGGTCGGCAAATCGATCTTGCCATGCAGGCTCGGGCTGTCGGCCAGGGCGTCGAGAACCGACGCGCGGTGCTCGCGCACCGACTTGCGCCAGCCGCCGCGCGGATCGGACGCCGGGGAGAATTCCAGCTTCAGCAGGTGCTCGATGACACGGCTGATGCCGGAGTTGACCGCACGGCGGTCGTTCTTCCCCATGTCCTCGATCTCCTCGGCCAGGTGCTCGAAATCGAGCGGCACGTTGAGGCGGGCCGCTGCGGTCTCGCGCAGCAGCCGCGCCTGCTCCTGCGTCCAGGAATAGAAGTCCTCGTCGTAGGCGCGCCGAGCGGTCATCGTCCAGCCCTCCACCCCATCACGGTTCACCGGTCACCCTAACATGGGTACCCGCGGCCGTCCTACCCAGCCGCCGGGACCGCCGTCCCAACCGTCGATCGGGCCTTGATGCCCAGCATCCGGCAGATGGCGACGGTCAGGTCGGCGCGGTTGAGGGTGTAGAAGTGGAAGTGCTCCACCCCCTGCGCCTGGAGGTCCTGGCACTGCTCGGCCGCCACGGTGGCGGCGACCAGCTGGCGGGTCTCCGGATCGTCGTCCAGCCCCTCGAAGGTCTCGGCCATCTTGGGCGGGATGGTGGCGTTGCACTTGCCGGCGAACTCCACCGCGCGGGCGTAGTTGGTGATCGGCAGGATGCCCGGCACGATCGGCACGTGGATTCCGGCGGCGGCGCACCGGTCGCGGAAGCGGAAGTACTTCTCGTTGTCGAAGAAGAACTGCGTGATGGCGCGGGTCGCCCCGGCGTCCACCTTGCGCTTCAGGTTGTCGAGGTCGAACTGGGCGCTCGGCGCCTCCGGGTGCGTCTCCGGGTACGCGGCCACCGAGATCTCGAAGTCGGCGACCTGCTTCATGCCGGCCACCAGATCGGCGGCGTAGGCGTAGCCGCCGGGGTACGGCTCGTACTTCCCGCCCAGGCCGCCCGCCGCCTCGGGCGGGTCGCCGCGCAGCGCCACGAGGTGGCGGATGCCGGCGTCCCAGTAGGTGCGGGCGATCGCGTCGATCTCCTCACGGGTGGCGCCGACGCAGGTGAAGTGCGCCGCCGCCGGGATGCCGGTTTCCTTCTGGATGCGGGTCACCGTGTTGTGCGTGCGCTCGCGCGTCGAGCCGCCGGCCCCGTAGGTCACCGACACGAAGGCCGGCGCCAGCGGGGCGAGGCGCTGGATGGCCTGCCACAGGCTCTGTTCCATCTTCTCCGACTTGGGCGGGAAGAACTCGAAGCTGACCGCCGGGCCAGAAGAGGCGGTTGCGGACGTCATGAGTGGGCTCCGGTCATGGAGAGAGAAGGTGTCGAAGGGACGGCCGCGCGCCCGGCGAGCCGGACCGCGGGCCAGATGGAGACGGTGAGCGGGTCGCCCGGCAGATGCACCACCGGGCCGCACTCCAGCCCGGCCTGGCGGCACCACGCCGCGACCTCCTCGTCGGCGAAGCCGAGGCGGCGGTGGGCGTGCTCGGCGCGCAGCGCCTCCAGCCCGTGCGGAGCGAAATCGACGATGAGCAGCCGCCCGCCGGGGCGCAGCACGCGCGCGGCCTCCCCCAGCACGTCGGCCGGATCCTCGGAAAAGTGCAGCACCTGATGCACCACCGCGGTGTCGAAGGAGGCCGAGGGGAACGGCAGCTGGTACATGTCGGCCTGCCGCACGTGGCAGTGGCGCAGGCCGGCGGCCTCCAGCTTGGAGCGGGCGACCGCCAGCATCTCGCGCGACTGGTCGACGCCGACCGCGCGCGGGCTCTTCGGCCCAAGAACCTCCAGCATGCGGCCGGTGCCGGTGCCGATGTCCAGCAGCTCGCCGGGGCCGGAGTCGGGCAGCAGGCGCAGCAGCGCCTCCTCCACCTCGCGCTCGGGCACGTGCAGCGAGCGGATCTCGTGCCAGCGCTGGGCGTTGTCGCGGAAATAGGCCGCCGCCGCCTCGGACCGGCCGCGCTTGATCGACTCCAGCCGCTCCAGGTCGAGCGCCAGCATCGGGTCGTCGGCCGGAATGGCGTCCACCAGCACGCGGGCCAGCTCGGCCGAGGGGCCGCGCTCGGCCAGCCGGTAGAAGGCGAAGGTGCCCTCGCGGAACCGGTCGAGCAGGCGGGCGTCGCACAGCAGCTTCAGATGGCGCGAGACTCGCGGCTGGCTCTGGCCCAGGATGTGGGTCAGCTCGCTGACGGTCAGCTCGCCGTGGGCGCATAGCGCCAGCAGCCGCAACCGTGTCGGCTCCGCCGCCGCCTTCAATGTCGCCAGCAGATCGTCCATCGCCAGCCGCCCGTCTCCCAAAACAAAGGCCGATTCGGAGGCGCACCGCGCTCTCACTGATACAGATATAAAGATATCTTTATGCAACGTAAACCGAATTCGGCGCAGCACCGGCCCCAACCCACGAAATGGGCATCCGGGACGCGAAAGCGGGCGCGGTTACCACACTTGCGTCCGGTTCCGCGCCCCACGGATGTCCCAGACTGGTCAAAACGCAACGCCTGTGTTAGTGGACGGAATGGGCGGGTGTTGTCCGGCGTCGGGCCGGTGGCGTCCGCCGACCGTCCGCACGTTTCCGCCCCCGTCGCAACAAGAAACGAATCCCTCCATGATGCCGGTCACCGCTATCCGCAGCCTCTTCCGCACGGCGCTCGCCGCCACCGTCGCCCTGGCGCTGGCCGGGTGCGCGTCCGGCCGCAACGGGACGGGACAGGAGGAGGTCTACGACCCCCTGGAGGTGCCGAATCGCTTCGTGTTCGCGATGAACGACGCGGCCGACATCCTGGTGATTCGTCCGGCGGCCGAGATCTACGCCGGCGCGGTGCCCGACCCCGTGCGCAACGCGGTGCAGAACATCTTGGAGACGCTGCTGGCGCCGCTGGTCATCGGCAACTCGCTGCTGCAGGGCGACGGACAGAACGCCAGCGACGCCACCGGCCGCTTCATGACCAACGCCATCCTGGGCCTGGGCGGCGTCTTCGACGTGGCCTCCACGGCCGGCATCCCCGCCTACCGCACCGAGGACTTCGGCCAGACGCTGGGCGTGTGGGGCGTGGGCGAAGGGCCGTATCTGGTGCTGCCGCTGATCGGCCGCTCGAACGCGCGCGATGCGCTGGGCTACGGCGTCGATACGGTGGCCGACCCGTTCCGGATCGCGACGTCGGCCGCCAACGCCAACGGCGTCCTCTACAGCCGCTCCGCCGCGTCGGCGGTCGACACCCGCTCCCGCCTCCTGCGCGAGGTGGACGACATGCGCCGCAGCTCGGTGGACTTCTATGCCGCCGCGCGCAGCCTCTACCACCAGCAGCGCAACGCGTCGATCCGCAACAGCACGAGCGCCGGCACGCCGGAGTTCCCGGAGTTCCCGGAGGACGCCAAGCCGAACATCTCGCCGCTGCGCTGACCGAAGCGCACGCGCCTTCCGCCACTGTTGACAAACGCCTGGGCACCGCCACTTTGACTTTGCTATGCTGACCCGTCGCCATCTCCTCACCGGTGCGGCCCTGCTCGCGTTCAGCGGTTGGGCCTCCCTGAACCCCGTCTTCGCGCAGTCCGCCGACCCCGGCGCCGGCGCGTTCATCCAGAAGCTCGGCACCGAGGCGATCAATTCCTTCGCCAACAAGGGCCAGCCGAAGCCCGCCGCGCTCGCCAAGTTCAAGCAGCTGCTGAACGAAGGCTTCGACGTGCCGTACATCGGCCGTTGGGTGCTCGGCCGCTATTGGAACCAGGCCAGCCCGCAGCAGCAGCAGGAATACCAGCACCTGTTCGAGCAGCTGATCGTCAAGACCTACGCCGACCGGTTCGTCGAATATTCCGGCGAGACGTTCAAGATCACCGGCACCCGCCTGGAGGGCGAGTCCGACACGATGGTCACCACGCAGATCATCCGCCCCGCCGGCCCGCCGGTGGCGGTGGACTGGCGCGTGCGCAAGCGCGACGCCGGCTACAAGATCATCGACGTGGTGGTCGAGGGCGTGAGCATGGGCGTGACCCAGCGCCAGGAGTTCGCCTCGGTGATCCAGTCGAACGGCGGCAAGATCGATGGCCTGATCCAGGCCCTGCGCCAGAAGACGGCGCAGCAGCCGGGCTGAACCGGCGTCGTTCATCGGGAAAAGGGCCGTCCTTCGGGGCGGCCTTTTTTTGTTGGGAAACAGCCCTACTCCTGCCAAGGCGCCGTGACGGCGGGCAGGAATTCACACGGATTGCACGGATTATGTCTTCTTGCTTGGCAGCGGCTCACGGATGGGCCGACGCGCAGCAAGCATCGGAATATCCGTGAAATCCGCGCCTCAATCCGTGCAATCCGTGTGAATGTTGCCTCGGATACGGATATCCGCCGAGGATCCTACGCCCCCGCGGGCTCCGGCACGCCGGCGTCCTCCAGCGGGATCGCCACGCGAAAGCTGGCGCCGCGGGCGCTCGGCAGCACCTGCAGGGCGCCGCCGATCTGCCGGCTGAGCGTGGTGATGATCCGCATGCCCAGGCTGCGCGTCGCCTCCAGGGTGAAATCCGGCGGCAGGCCGGGACCGGTGTCGGTCACCGTGAACAGCAGGCGGTCCGCGTCCCGCTTCAGCGACAGCACCACCTCCAGCGGGCGGTCGCCGCCGTGCTTGATGGCGTTGGTGATCAGCTCGTTGGCGATGAGGCCGAGCGGCACCGCGGTGTCGATCGGCAGGTCCACCGGCTCCGCCTCGACGCGCAGCCGGAACGCCGCCGCATCGCCGGACGCGCTGACCAGATCGTCGCACAGCGCCTCCAGGTAGGTCGCCAGCTCGACCGTCTCGAACCGCTCGGTCTGGTACAGGCGGGAATGCACCTGGGCGATGGCCTGGATGCGGCCGATGGCGTCCTGCACCTGATGGCGAAGCTCGGGGTCGGACATCCCGCGCAGCTGCAGCTGCAGCAGGCTGGACACCAGGTGCAGGCTGTTCTTGACGCGGTGGTTGACCTCGCGCAGCAGCAGGCTCTTCTGCTCCAGCGCGCGCTGCAGCTCGCGCTGCACGCGGCGGCGCTCGGTGACGTCGCGCAGGATGCCGGTGATCGAGCCGTGGCCCTCCACCGTCCAGCGCGCCAGCGACAGCTCCAGCACCACCGGGTCGCCGTTCCGGGGCCGGCCGGTCACCTCGCACGCCCCCTCCCCCGCCGGGCCGGGCGGCGTCAGCCAGCGCGCCGCATCCTCGCCGAGGAACAGCGATATCGGATGGCCGACCGCCTCGTCCGTGGTGTAGCCGAAGCCGCGCTCGGCGGCGCGGTTCAGCCACTGGATGGTGCCGGCGACGTCGGTGGTGACGATGGCGTCGCGCGCCGTATCGACCACCGCGCGGTAGCGCGCCTCGCGCCGCTCGCGCAGCTGGCGGTCGCGCTCGGCCGCCGGCGTCACGTCGACGATCTGCACGATGCAGAGCGGCCCGTCCTCCGAGCTGCCCGGTTCCAGCCGGCGCACCGTGGTGCTGTGCACCATGGGCTGGCCGTTCGACCGGGTCAGCCCCAGCAGGTGGCGGTTCAGCGTGTGCGACAGCACGGCCGGCGCGCCGGTCGCCAGCGCGTCGCCGACGGCGAGGTCGATGCGCGAATCGCGCACCTCGGGAAACAGGTCCAGGAAGTTGCGCCCCACCGCCTCGTCCGCCGGGCGGCCGGTGGCGCGCGCCATCCAGGCGCTCCACAGCCGCACGCAGCGCTGCGAATCGAGCACGATCACACCCACGTCGAGCGCGCCGAGGATGCCGGACGACAACTCCGGCGGCACCGCGTCAGCGGGGTGGTCTGTCATGCCCGGCCTCCGGCACCATGCCCGCGATGAATCGGTGGATCAGCTCGCGCAACGCGGTCAGCGACGGCAGGTCCATCAGGAGAGCGATATAGCCGCGGATGGCGCGGCTGCGAATCGAGAAGTCGATGTAGAGCAGCAGCACCTGGTCGCTCGGCACGTCCGTATCGTCGTGGCTGTAGAGGATCGCGCGCCCGTCGCCGCGCAGCAGGCTGGGCAGCGAGATGCTGAGGCTCTCGCGCAGCGCGTTGGCGATCATCGACAGGCAGCCGTTGAGGATGACGTTGCCCATCTCGGTCAGCGCCTCCTGCTCCAGGTCGACGATCTCCTCCAGGCTGTAGCCGTCGCCGACGGCGGCGCGCACCAGCTCCAGCGAGTTGACCTCGGGGAAGACCAGCAGCGCCCGGCCGGAGAACCGCCCCTGGAAGTTCTGCCCGACCGCCACGAACTGCGTCGGCCCGCCGCGCGAGAAGGCCTCGATCGCCGTCTCGCGCCCGACGATGGACACCGACGGCACCGACAGCGCGACCTGGTCGGAGACCATCTTGCTGAGGAAGGTGGCCGCGCGGCTCACCCCCATGTTCAGCAGCTCGGTCAGCGCATCGCGCTCCAGCTCATCCAGGTCCATGATCCTCAAACTCTCTCGCAGCCGCGGCGCGACCGGCGATGGAACAGTGGCGACTCGCTCCTTCCCGGTCAAGGTAAGGTCGCGCTCACCAACGACCGATGCCACCCCCGACGGGCATACGCCCAAGGGCAGGATTCGGAAGGAAAAAAGCACGGCGCGGGCCGCCGCCGCAGGTGACGCCGCATTGTTGCGCGCGCATACTCGGGCACCCGCACCACGAACCGCACAGCCACGCATGCCTCTCTCCGCCGTCGAAACCGCCGAAATCAGGGCCATCCTGGTCGCCCATCAGAACTGGCTGCGGCGGCGCGGCGGCAAGCGCGCCGACCTGAGCTTCCGAGACCTCGCCGACGTCGACCTGACCCGCGTCACGCTGACCGGGGCGAAGCTGGCCGGCGCCAACCTGTCCGGAGCCAAGCTGGCGACCGCCGACCTCAGCCAGGCCGACCTGTTCGGCGCCGACCTGGAGCGCGCCGACCTCACCGGCGCCAACCTGTCGGGCGCCGACCTGCGCGGCGCCAACCTGCACCGGGCGGTGCTGACCGACGCGGTGATGCGCGGCGCCGACTTCCGCGCCGGCGAGCTGGTGGACGACGGAAGCCGGGCCGCGGAGGCGCGCACCGGCGGCACCACCCGGCTGACCGAGGCGCGGATGGACCGCTCCATCCTCACCGGCGCCAACTTCACCGGCTGCGACCTCTCCGGCGCCGACCTCAACGACGCGGACCTGACCGGGGCGGAGCTGGGCTCGGCGGTGCTGCTCGGCACCGACCTGACGGGGGCCACGCTGGAGGGCGCCAATTTCGGCGGCACGGTGATCGACCAGGCCACGCTAAGCCGCACCTACATCCCCTTCGTGCTGCCGCCCAACGCCGTCGTCGCGCCGAGCTACGCGCCGATGGCGGCCGACGCCTTCCTCGCCGCGGTCACCGCGCACGAGGCCTGGGTCGAGCAGCAGGGCCGCAGCGGCGCCCGCCTCGACCTCGACCTCGTGAAAATGCCGTCGGGGCTCGACCTCGTCGGCCGGGTGCTGGCGGCGGCGCGGCTGCGGCGCTGCCGGCTGCCGGGGGCGCGTCTCGCCGGGGCCGATCTGCAGATGGCCGACCTGTCCTACGCCGAGCTGGAGGGCGCCGACCTCCGGCGCGCCGACCTGCGCGGCGTCACGCTGCGCCGCGCCGTGCTCAGGGGTGCGGTGCTGACCGGCGCGCTGGCGCAGCCCCTGCCGCTGGCCGGCGGGCGCGAGTGGCCGGCGAACCTCGACGGCGCCGACCTCTCGGGCGCCGACCTGCGCGACACCGACTTCAAGCGGGCGGTCGTCCGCTCGGCGACGCTGGGCGGGGCGAAGCTGGAGGGCTCCGGCCTGACCGCCGAGGACGCCGCCCCGCCCCACCCGCCCGAACCGCACGAGCGGCGCCGGCAGAAGCGCTTCGTCCGCCCGGCCATCCTGGTGCGCAGCGCGCGCGGCGAGCACCGGGCGCGCAACTGGTCGATCGGCGGGCTGTGCGTCCAGGCCACCGACCTGCCGTGGAAGCACGGCGACCTGGTGGACCTGCGGCTGTCGCTGGCCGGCCAGCCGGAGATCGCCGCCAACGCCCAGGTCGTGGTGGTTCACGTCAACCGCGGCAAGGAACAGGTCTCCGTGCGCTTCCAGAACTACCGCGACGAGCTGAAGACGCTGCTGAAGACGGCGTTCCTGGAGCACCAGAAGCTGGTCGGGTGAAGGGCGGTCCTTCCGGAGGCCGCTGCGTCGCGGACAAGACTCCACACGGATTTCGCGGATTTTTGACACGGATTACACGGATTTTCTTTTACCGTGCCGCACTGCCGGCGCTTCGGAACGAGCCGGCGCGGTGCACGCATAAGGAAAAATCCGTGTAATCCGTGCTGAAATCCGCGAAATCCGTGTAACTGTTGCCTGTGGAACGGACGCTTACCGGACTCGGGTCAGGTCCGCGCCAGCTCCGTATCCGACCCCGAGGCACGCCAGACCTTGGAGGCGGTGGGGCCGGTGTCGCCGGTGGTTTCCACGTACTTCACCGGGTCGCCCTCGCGCAGGTCGTCCAGCGTCACGTTGATGCACGAGTTGGCGTGGAAGTACAGGGTCGTGCCGGTGTTGGTGCGCAGGAAGCCGTGGTCGCCGTTCACCTGGGTGATGTAGCCGGGCTGCTCCGGGTCGTGCGGCTTCACGTCGCCGCGCTGCTTCTGCTTGTACTCGATGAGCTGACGCTCGGCCGCCTCGAACGCGTCGCGCACCGAGGTGCGGGCGTCGGGGTTGGCGTACTTCTCGGCCGCCTTCGCCGGCTTGCGGCTGACGACGATGTCCTGGCCGGGCACCATCAGTTCGATGTGGACGTCGAAGACGTTGCCGGTGCGGTGCTGGCGGTGCTGCTTCTCCACCGCGACGCGGATGCCGACCAGACGGTCGTACATGCGCTCCAGCTTCTCCGCGCGCTCGGTGATGTAGCCGTGCAGCGCGTCCGAGCTGTCCATGTTGTGGAAGGCGATTTCCAGGTTCGTGTTCATCGTTGCTCCCCTTCGGGCTCGTCGTTCGTCACGCGCTCAACCGGCCGCCTTACGCCGCGTCCGGCGGCGGGTCTCGGCGGCAGGGGTATCGGCGGGAGTGGTGGCGGGCCAGGGCTCGCGGTCGCCGGTGCCGGGAATCTGGAACTCCTCGCCCTGGTCGGCGACGCCGGGCATCTCGCCCTGGCTCGCCATGCTCAGCACCGGTTCCACCGGTTCGGTGCGGGATGCCGTGTCGTCCGGTCCGTGCGAGGGGTTGGGCATCAGGGTGCCGGCGTAATTGTCCTCGATGGCGATCTCTTCCTTGGCGAGCGTCCAATGGTCCTCGTGGCGCCCCTCCGGGCGGCCCTCGCGCTCCCAGATCTGGTGGGCGCGCCGGCGGATGCGGTCTTCCAAGTCCTCGGCCATTCCCGGTGCTCTCCTCCTCTGGCGATGGTTGGGTGTCTTGGTGTCAGGCGTGTTCTGTCGGCATGCTTTTGGGGCTGCGCCTTCTTAACCGGTTGGCATAGCCCTTGGTTCCACCGGCGGGGCTGCCGCTTGCCGGGCGCGGCCACATGCACAGATTGCTGGGGCGCTTTGGGGGAAAATGGAGAAAAACCACAATGTCCTGGCGGCAGACACCCGTCGCGGTCGGCGACCGCTTCATCCGCACCGGGCAACCACACCGCGTGATGGTCGTCGTGGCCTTCGATCAACGCGCCGGCCTGCCGCCGCACGCCCGCCTCAACGTCGAGGACAGCAGCGAGGAGCTCATCCTCGGATTGTCGGCGCTGACCGACACGACCTTGTATCGGCGCGTATAATCCAATAACCTTATATGCAGAATGGCCTTGAAAACTTTCGCGCTGCAGCACAATGATTTGCGCGCCTATGGTTGATGCTTGTCGGTGCGGAGCGGCGTGATGGACTCGATGGCGGTGGGCAGGGCGAACCGGCGCTTTCGCATCGGCCGGCGCGCCCCGGGTGCTCCGCGGGCCTCAGCCCGCGCCGCTCTGCAGTTCCGCCGCGTGCACAAGGCCAGCGTGGTGGCGCTCGCCACGCTGGCGGAGCACAAGGATCCCTACGCCTCGCAGCACATCCTGCGGGTGTCGCGGCTGACCGACGAGATCGCCCGCGCGCTCCAGCAGGCCGGCCCCTACCGCGACCGCATCGACGGACGCTGGCGCGAGATGGTGCGCGTCGCCAGCATGCTGCACGACGTCGGCAAGGTGACGATCCCCGACGGCGTCCTGCAGAAGCCCGGCCGCCTGACGCCGGAGGAGCGCGCGCTGATGCAGAAGCACAGCCAGAACGGCCGCGCCATCCTAGAGCGCGCGGCCCGGCTGTCGGAGGTCGGCGGCTACCTCGCCATGGGGGCGGAGATCGCCGGCTGCCACCACGAGAAGTTCGACGGCAGCGGCTATCCCGGCGGCCTGAAGGGCGAGGCGATCCCGCTGTCGGCGCGCATCGTCGCGGTGGCCGACGTGTTCGACGCGCTGACGCACCGCCGCTGCTACAAGGACGCGTGGACGCAGGAGGACGGTATCGCCTACGTCCGCGACCGCGCCGGCACGGAGTTCGACCCGGCGGTGGTCCAGGCCTTCCTCAGCGTGATGGAGGTGCGCGCCTCCGTCACCATCATCGCCTGGAACGAGGGCATGAGCGTCGGCGTCGAGGACCTCGACAACGACCACCGCGTGCTGATCGACCTGATCAACCAACTGGCCGCCGCCGAGAGCCGGCGCGACCGCATCAACCTCGAGGCGGTGCTGGACGAACTGGTCGACTACACGGTCTTCCACTTCGAAAAGGAAGAACAGTACATGGAGGGCGCCGGCTATCCGCAACTGGCCAGCCACAAGCGCACGCACGCCATCCTGACCGAACAGGTGCTGGCGATTCGCCGCCGCGTGGTCGAGAGCGAACAACCCGAGCTGGGCGACGAAGTGCTTGACTTTCTGAGCCGCTGGCTCCGGGAGCACATTTTGCAGGCGGACGCCCTCTATCGACCGTATCTTGCGTGCAACTCGGACGAGGAAAGCGACTGACCGATCGGTTTGTCCTGTCCTTGCCCTTTGAATTAGCCCCAAGGTGGTGGTATCCGACGGCTGGTCCTGCAAGGCGTTGCAGGCCTTAGACGGGGTCCACTGCCTTGCCGCTTCCGTTTCCGCTGCAGACCATCCGCGCCGGCCGCCGCGTCGCACCGGCGCTGCTTGCCGTTGCCCTGTCGCTGACCGCCGCCCCGGCCTTCGCCGCCCCGGCGCCGTCCGCCAAGGGCGGGGCCGTGCTGCAGCTCGGTCTGTTCCAGAAGGAAGGCGAGGCGTGGTGGGCGTGGAAGGAGCTGCAGCGCCGCGGCCCCGACATCGCGCGCAGCCTGACCCCCTCGGTGGTGGCGCTCAGCGGCAAACAGCAGGGCGTGGCGCTGCGCGCGTCGATGACGGTGAGCGGCGACGCCGCCGGACTGTGCCGCCGCATCGTCAACGCCGGCATGGGCTGCGTGCTGGTGGACAAGAACGGCCCCGTCACCGCGGCCGCACCGGCTCCCGCCCCCGCTCCGGCTCCCATTCCGGCCCCGGCTGCCGCGCCGGCCCCGGCTCCGGCGGCTCCGCCGCCGGCCACCGCCGGCACGCGCACCGAGGTGGCGGCGGTGCCGAAGCCGGCGTCGCCCGTCATTCCCGTCGCGCTGAGCGCCCCGCCCGCGCCCCCGGCCGGCCCGGCGCCCGCCGCGGCGCAGCCGCCGTCGGCGACGAACTCCAACCCGATGGAAGGCATCGTCTTCTACAACGACGAAGACGTGAACACGCTGCTGGAGATCGAGAAGCGCGCGCGCCGCCGCGGCCGTCTCGGCGCGGTGGTGCCGGACACCGATCTGGACATCATGCCGGCGCTGCTGACCAAGCGCGGCTGGAACCTCTGCGCGCTGACCTTCGACGACGGCCCGCACCGCACGGTGACCCGGCAGATCCTGGAGATCCTGAACGCCGAGAAGATCCGCGCCACCTACTTCCCGGTGGGCAACGCCGCGGCCAAGAACCCCGAGGTGATCCGCGACTTCGTCGCCGCCGGCCACGAGATCGGCAACCACAGCTTCACGCATTCCGACCTGCGCGCCATGCCGTCGGAGGCGCAGCGCTTCGAGGTCGCCGAGACCAACCGCATCCTGCGCAACCTCGGCGCCAACCCGGTGCTGTTCCGCCCGCCCTACGGCCGCTACACGCTGGAGCTGCTGTCGAACATCCGCAAGGAGCAGATGAGCCCGGTGCTGTGGAGCGTCGACACCCGCGACTGGCAGGTGCGCGACCCGGACAAGATCGTCCAGCACGTGAAGACCGGCGCCGGCACCGGCAGCGTGATCCTGCTGCACTCCACCTACCCGTCCACCGCCAACGCCCTGCCGCGCGTCATCGCGACGCTGCGCGCCAAGGGCTGCGAGTTCGTCACCCTGTCGGAGTGGATCGCCAGCATGCGCAACCTGGCGGCCCCGCAGATGGTCAACGCCGCCGAGCCGGTGGTCAGCGCCAGCATGCCGAACAACAACCCGCGGCAGTGAGCGTTGGGAACGCAAGTTCCTCCCCCGCCTCCGGCGGGGGAGAGAGTCACTTACCCGCCGCCTTCTTGTTCTGGCCGTACTTGCGGATGACCGCCTCCAGGTCCGGCGCCAGCATCGTCCAGGCGCCGATGCACTTGCTGGTGTCGGCCTCGGAGATCATCACGGTGCAGGCGAAGTTGAAGCGGCCATAGGCGTCGTCCACCGTCACCGCGATCTTGGCGTTCTGCCCGCCGATCAGCGACCCGTCGAAGCTCGACGTCGCGAAACCCTTGGTGGTGATGGCGGCCAGCGGAAAGCTCTTGCCGTCGACGGTGACGAAGCTGCCGCCCGCCTTGCGTGCGCCCGGCTTGCCCGGCGTCTTCTTCGGGGTCTTGACGGTCGTCTTCAGGAAGTCGAACAGGCCCATCGGCGCATCCCCTCACGAACGGTGCGACCGACTTTATGCGCAGGCACACGAGTCCGCGCAACCAAAAGATCCCGAACGAACAGATTAGTGCCCGCCGGAGGCCAGCGCCGGCCCCTGGGGGCGGCCGTCCGGCGCCATGCCGGCCAGCCACGCCCGCCGCGCCCGCAGCGCGAACAGCATCGCGAACGGCGCCAGCGTCACCAGCACCGCCGCCGCGCCCAGCAGCACCGACAGCGCCCCGGCCGGATCGTCGGCGTCGAGGCGCGAGCCCAACTCGGCCAGCAGGTGCAGGATCAGCGCGGCGATCACGGTGGCGGCCAGCGTCGGCGCCACGTAGCCGAAGCGGCGCCCACCGGCGCCCGTGGCCGGATGCCGCGCCGGGCGCGGATCGCAAGACATCCCGAAGACATCCCGCATGGGCACCTCCTGGGCCGCTCGCTCCGGACATCCGGACCGTACGGGAACAAATATAAACCGTTCACGAGGCGTTGCATCGGGGCAGTTCTACCTAAGCCCTACCGGAGGACTCCGACAAAAGGCCATCCACCCATAGTCGCCATAGGGGTATGCCCCACCCTATTCGGCCGCCTTCGCCATCGGCGCCGTGTCGGTGGCGGCCCAGCAGCGCACCACCTCGGCCACGCTCCAGGCCTGGGCGATGCAGCCGCGCGGGGTGAAGGGCGGCTCGGCGTCGAAGATCTCGCTGATGGTGCCGATGCCGGCCTCGTTCAGGTGCGGCAGGAACCCCTCCAGGAGCTTGCGGGCGCCGGCCAGGTCATCCGGGTGCAGCTTCAGCCAGGCATCGACGAACGGCCCGATCAGCCAGCCCCACACCGTGCCCTGGTGGTAGGCGGCGTCGCGCGCCCGCAGGTCGCCGAAGTACTTGGGCTTGTAGTCCGGGTGCCCCGGCGCCAGCGAGCGCAGGCCGACCGGCGTCACCAGCCGCTCGCGCACCGTGTTCACCACCGCCTCCCAGCGGCCGCGGTCGAGCACCGGGTTGTCCAGCGACACGGCGAAGATCTGGTTGGGCCGGATGGCGTCGTCGTCGCCCTGCTCGCCGTCGATCACGTCGTAGAGGCAGCCGCGCCCCTCGTTCCAGAAGCGCGCGTTGAACGACGCCCGCGCCGTCTCCGCCATCGCGCGGTAGGAGGCCGCCGCCTGGGACCCCTCCTCCTCCTCCAGCCACGAGGCGGTGAGGCACAGCGCGTTGTACCACAGCGCGTTGATCTCCACCGCCTTGCCACGCCGCGGGGTGACCACCCAGTCGTCCACCTTGGCGTCCATCCAGGTGAGCTGGTAGCCCTCCTTGCCCTGGCGCAGCAGGCCGTCGGCCGCGTCCATTTTGATGCCGTAGTCGGTGCCGCGGCGGTGGTGCTCGATCACATCGACCAGCCGCGGCAGGATGATGCGCAGCGTGTGGCGGTCGCCGGTGGTGCGCACGTAGCGGTTCAGCGCGTGGAAGAACCACAGCGTCGCGTCGGCGGTGTGGTACAGCCCCTCGTCCTTGCCGTCGGGGAACATGTTGGGGATCAGGCCGCGGCGGATGTAGTGCGCGAAGGTGCGCAGGATCCACCCCGCCTCGACGTGGCGCCCGGTGGTCAGCGTCAGCCCCTCCAGGCTGATCATGGTGTCGCGGCCCCAGTCGGTGAACCAGTGGTAGCCGGCGATCACCGTGCGCACCTCGTCGCCCTCCGCCCGCGCCCGCATCTGGTCGGCGACGCGGCCGGCCGGGACGAAGACGAAGCTGTCGGCGGACAGCACCAGCTCGGCCATCGCCCCCTCGCGCAGCGACGGGTGCGCCGTGCGCACCAGGCGGCGGCGGCGCTCGTGCTCGAACTTCAGCACGTCGGCCGGCGGCAGCGCCTCGACCCGGCGCCAGGTTTCGGTGGAGGCGACGAAGGTGATGCTCTGCCCCGGCTGCAGCGGCCCGCCGAAATAGCCCGGCGTCCACAGCGAGCCGCGGGATTCGTAGCCGCGCTCCGCCTCCACCGGGTAGTGCAGGTCGCGCCGGGCGCCGCCGTCGAGCGTCAGCGGCATCGGCGCGCCGTCGATGGTCATGCGCAGCACCGGCAGGTCGGGCCCGGCCCAGACCTCGTACTGGTGGCCCTGGGCGATCACGCGGTAGTCGCGGGCCAGCGGCTGGTCCACCGCCGATTCCAGCGTGCGGAAGGCCAGCACCGGGCGCAGGCGGATGCTCACGGGATGCGCCGCCTTCACCACGCGGTAGGTGACGTGCACGATGTTCTGCCGGTGCGGCATCACCACCTGCTTCTCCAGCACGATGCCGTCCACCTCGTAGCGCCAGACCGGCAGCCCGGATTCCAGCCGGAACGCGGTGACGTAGCCGGCGCAGACCGCGCCGTCCTGGCCGGGATCGTGGCTGGTCAGCCGGCGCTCGGTCCCGTCGGGCATGATCAGCACGTCGTTGAGCTGGCTCAGCATGACCACGCGGCCCAGCGGCGCCGGCAGCGCCGCGATCAGCAGGCCGTGGTAGCGCCGGGTGACGGCGCCGCTGACCGAGGCCGAGGCGTAGCCGCCCAACCCGTTGGGCACCAGCCACTCGCGCGTCAGCGCCGCGTCCCGCGCCAGGGTCAGGGCGTCGCGGCCAAGCGTGCGGACGATCTCAGGCATGACTCTCCTGTTCGTTCTCGGGTCCCAGGACCACGGCGGAGCGGCCGGGCAGGTGCCAGTTGCCGTCGGTTTCCACCGCGGGCGTGCCGCCGCCGCCATAGACGGGGTCCTCGCTCGACCACACCAGGCTCCAGCGCCCGCCCGCGGGCGGGGCGAGCAGCGGTTCCGGCACCAGCGTCAGGTCGAGGTCGCGCCCCATGTTGACCAGCAACAGCCGGTCGTCGCCGTCCTCACCGAAAAAGCGCAGCACGAAGGCTTCCGTATCGAGCACGGCGCCTTCCGGGCGGGTCTGCGCGGCGAACACCGGGTCCTCGCGGCGCAGCCGCAGCAGGTCGCGGTGCAGCGCCGTCGCCCAGGCGTGCCGCTCGCGCTCGGCCGGGTCGAGCTTGCTGCGCTCGAAGGTCCGCGGGTCGTGCGGGGCGGTCAGCCGCGCCTGCATGGCCGGGGTGGCGACGCTGGGGAACTGCGCCACGAACTCGCCGCGCCCCCTGGCGACCATCTCGGCCAGTTCCGGCGTGTGGTCGGCGAAGTAGAAGAAGGGCGAGGAGGCCGCGAACTCCTGCCCCTGGAACAGCATCGGCGTGCCGGGGCCGAGCAGCGTCAGCGCGGTGAACGCCCGGTACAGCCCCGGCGCCGTCAGCGCGTGCACGCGCAGCCCGTTGCCGGAGTTGGCGACCTGGTCGTGGTTCTGCAGGAAGGTGACCATCGCCGCCGGATCGACGCCCCAGGCCGGCATGCCGCGGCGCTTCTTCTGCCACTTGTACCACTGGCCCTGGTAGAGGAAGCCGTGCCGCAGCGCCGACACGAACTCCTGCGGCGTGCCGCGGTAGTCGGTGTAGTAGGCCTCCGCCCGGCCGGTCAGAGCCACCATGGCGGAATGGTGGAAGTCGTCGTTCCACAGCCCGTCCAGGCCGCAGGCGCCGCCCCCCTCCCCGCACGGGCGCAGCAGGGAGGAGTGCTGCGGCTCGTTCTCGCCGATGACGATGGTGGCGCGGCCGCGCGCCGCCTTGCGCACCGCGCCGCTGATCTCCGCCATCACGTTGACCGGCGAGGCGTCGAAGATCTGCTGCGTGGCGTCCAGGCGCAGACCGTCCAGGTGGTATTCGTCCACCCAGCAGGCCGCGTTCATGATGAAGAACTCGCGCACCGGGCCGCTGTCCGGGCCGTCGAAGTTGATCGCCTCGCCCCACTCGTTCTCGTATTTGTCGGTGAAGTAGGCCTTGGAGAAGCATTTCAGGTAATT
Organism: Azospirillum sp.; assembly: GCF_050789165.1. Lineage (NCBI taxonomy): Bacteria > Pseudomonadati > Pseudomonadota > Alphaproteobacteria > Rhodospirillales > Azospirillaceae > Azospirillum > Azospirillum sp. Next base: position 59,260 of record NZ_JBOZRT010000146.1, on the reverse strand, counting down.
GCCGTCGGGGCCGAGGTGGTTGTAGACGACGTCGAGGATCACCGCCATGCCCAGCCCGTGCGCGCGGTCGACGAAGCGGCGCATGTCGTCCGGCCCGCCGTACAGCCGCGTCGGCGCGAACAGGTTGACCCCGTCGTAGCCCCAGCCGAAACGCCCCGCGAAGTCCGACACCGGCATCACCTCCAGCACCGTGATGCCCAATTCGGCGAGGTGCGGCAGCTGCGCGATGGCGGCCTCCCAGGTGCCCTCGGGCGTGAAGGTGCCGACGTGCATCTCGTAGACCACCTGCCCCTTCAGCGGGCGGCCCTTCCAGGCGTGGTCGGTCCAGTCGAAGCGGAACGGGTCCACCACCTGCGACGGCCCGTGCGGCCCCTCGGGTTGGAAGCGCGACACCGGGTCCGGGTAGAGCGTCTCGTCCCGGTCCAGGCGGAAGCGGTAGCGGCTGCCCGCCGGCATGTCCTCGACCAGCCCGGAGAAATAGCCGTTGCCTTCGGCGTCGAGCGTCACCGCGCGGCCCTCCGGCTCGACCACGAGGGCGACGGCGCGCCGCTTCGGCGCCCAGACGCGGGCGTGCGCGCTGCCGTCCGGCAACGGCTCGACACCAACGGGATAGCGGCGCGGCGCGGCGGGCGACGGCGGGCGGGCGGGAAAGGCGGCGGCGGCGGTCACAGGCTCATGGCCTTTCGGTTGTGTGTCCATACCCTTCGGGTTTCCCCCAAACAGCCGGTCGCGCCTGTTGATCCCGCGCATGCGGAAATGGCACGTTGCTTACCGGGTGGCGTAACGAACACAATCCGGTCCGGAAATAATCCGCACGGCCCACGTCCTCGTCCGGAACGCGTTCATCCACGAAACCCCGCCGCGCGGCGCGCCCACCGCCTGGACGACGTCGACGCGCTGGCCCGGCGGGACCGCGCGGGGCATGCTGGAACCGCCGAGCCGACCGATCCCATCCCCTCATCCGGAGCGACCATGTACGTCCCGCCCGCCTTCGCCGAGGACCGGCTGCCCGTCCTGCACGACGCGATCCGCGCCGCCCGCCTGTGCACCCTGGTGACCATGGGAAGCGACGGGCTGGAGGCCAGCCACGTCCCGGTGCTGCTGGACGCCGAGGCCGGGCCGCACGGCACGCTGCTCGGCCACTTTTCCAAGGCCAACCCGCAGTGGCGCCGGCTGTCGGCGGAGGTGCCGGCGCTGGCGATCGTCACCGGGCCGGACGCGTACGTCACGCCCTCCTGGTACGAGACCAAGAAGCAGACCGGCAAGGCGGTGCCGACCTGGAACTACGTCGCCGTGCACGCCTACGGCGCTCTGGAGCTGTTCGACGACGCGGAGTCCCTGCGCGACGTGGTCACCCGCCTGACCGAGCGGCACGAGGCCGGGCGTCCGGACGCCTGGGCGGTGTCCGACGCGCCGGAGGATTTCCTGCAGGGGATGTTCAAGGGCATCGTCGGCTTCCGACTGCCGATCGCCCGCATCGAGGGCAAGTGGAAGCTGAGCCAGAACCGCCCGGCCGAGGACCGCGCGGGCGTGGTCGCCGGTCTGCGCGCGGACGGCGGAGAGGCGGAGATGGCGGTGGCGGCGCTGATGGCGGAGGATCGATAAACGGAGCCCCTCCCCACCCCTCCCCCGCTGGCGCGGTGGAGGGGGCAGAGCGGCGGAGTTCCCTCTCCCGCGGCAGCGGGGGAGGGTTAGGGAGGGGGCAACACCTGCCCGCTACACCCGCTCCCCGAAGCTGCCCGCCGCGGCGTCGATCACCGCGTCGTGTTCGCGGATGGCCGCCACCGCGGCCTCCACGTGGTCGGCGGGAACGCGCACGGTCACCAGCACGTCGCTCCCCTCCCCGGTCTCGGCGTCACGCTCCTCGACGCTCACCACGTCGGCGCTGCCGAAGCGGGCGCGGAGCAGGGCCAGCACATCGGCCTGCACCGCGTCGCCCTTCTCGGCCATGTAGGCGAAGACGATCTGCATGGCGGGTCACTTCCCGGCCTTTTCCATCATGCCCAGCGCGAACAGGCCCTTCATCAGGAAGTCGTGCAGCTCGATCTTCTCGGCGATGTCGTCGTAGCTGGTGGCGTCCGGCGCGCTGCCGGCGTTCAGCAGCGCCTCGTCCCACTGGTTGCCGGCGTAGTCGCCGCGCCCCACCATCATCACCGCGCGCAGCTCGATCCGCTCGTCCGGGCTCAGTCCCGACAGCAGGCCCTTCAGCTGGTCCAGCGCGGCGCTGGCGTCGGTGGAGACGACGTTGAGCGTGTCGAGGTCGGTGGGATTGCGCGAGCCGCGCTCGGCCAACTGCTCGCCCAGGTCGATGTTGCGCATGCCGGCGACGAAGCGCTGGCGGTCGCCGACGGCCTCCGAGGCCAGGTCGGCCGCGCGTTTCACGGTGTCGAGCTTGAGGCTTTGCAGCTTGGGCATTGTGGGAACCCTTATGGTTGGGGTGAACACGGGTCTTGCCGGTGATCCAAACAGCCGCGGCGCGGCTTGATCGCGGTGCTCACGATTCCGGTTCGGGGTTGCTCTGCCGGGTCGGCTTGGCGTTGTGCTCGTGGCCGGGGTTGCCGCCGGGCACGCGGTCGCTGCCGGGCGCCTGGTTCTGCGTCGGCTTGTTGCCGGCCTTCTGGTCGCTCTTGGCCGCCTTGCCGGGGCCGCCGGCGCGGTGCTTGTCCTGCTCGGTGTCGCGGTTGTTGCGGCTCATCGGGTTCTCCTCTGGTTGTTCCGGAAGCGACAACAGCCGATGGCGGCAGGCGTCCCGGAAACCCACCTTCGTTCAGCGGTGTTGAGACAGCGAAGAACGAGGAGAGAAGCGCATGGAGAGCGCGGACGAAGGCTACCGCACCGTCACCCTGCCCACCGCTGCCGGCCCGGTCGAGGCGCGCCACTACCCGGCCGCGGGCCGCGCCGGGGCGATCTGGGTCGGCGGGATCGGCGGCGGATTCGACACGCCCGCGCGCGGCCTCTACCCACGCCTGTGCGCCGACCTGACGGAGCGCGGCATCCAGTCGCTGCGCGTGCGCTTCCGCTTTCCCACCAAGCTGGACGAGGCGGTGGCGGACGCGCTGGCCGGGCTGGACTTCCTGGCGGCGCAGGGGGTGACACGGGCCGCGGTGATCGGCCACTCCTTCGGCGGCGCCGTCGCCGTCCGCGCCGCCGCGGCGCGGCCGGACCTGGTGCGCACGGCGGTGACGCTGGCCACCCAGGGCTACGGCGCCGACGTGGCGCACGGGCTGGCGATCCCGCTGCTGCTGATCCACGGCGAGGCCGACGAGATCCTGGCGCCGGAGTGCTCGATGTACGTCCACCGCATCGCGCCGGAGCCGAAGAAGCTCGTCCTCATGCCCGGCGCCGGGCACTGCCTGGACGAGACGGCGGAAGCCGTCTGCCGCGAGGTGCGCGACTGGCTGACCGAACGGCTCTGAGCGCGGCTCCATGGCTGGGGACCACCGTGCCGGCAACATGAGACACGGATTACACGGAATTTCCAGATGTTCGGGGGGTGCCGGGACGTTCCGGCAGCCGTTGCTCGGCACGCCGGACAGGCATCCGTGAAATCCGTGTCCCAATCCGTGAGATCCGTGTGATGGTTGCCCCCCATTCCGGAACGCGGACCGCAAGAAGGAACCCTCGTCCATGCCCATCGTCGCCTACGTGTTCGACGCCTACGGCACGCTGTTCGACGTGCAGTCCGCAGCCTCGCGCAACGCCGCCGCCGTCGGGCCGCAATGGGAGCGGCTGGCCGAGGTGTGGCGGGCCAAGCAGCTCGAATACAGCTGGGTCGAGAGCCTGATGGGCCGCCACCCCGACTTCCGCGAGCTGACCGAGCGCGCGCTGGACGTCGCCATGAGCGCCGTCGGGGTGCCCGGCGGCGAGGTGCGCGGGGCGCTGCTCGACGCCTACCGCACGCTCGACGCCTACCCCGAGGTGCCGGAGGTGCTGGAGGCGCTGAAGAACCGCGGCGCCCGCCTCGCCATACTGTCCAACGGCACCCCGGCGATGCTGGCCGACGCGGTGCAGGCCGCCGGCATCGGCGACCTGCTGGACGCCGTCATCTCGGTCGAGGAGGTCGGCGTCTTCAAGCCCAACCGCCGCGTCTACGAGCTGGTGCAGAAGCACCTGGGCGTGCCGCCGGCCGGCGTGTCGTTCCAGTCCTCCAACGCCTGGGACGCGGCGGGGGCGAGCGCCTTCGGCTTCCGCACCGTCTGGGTCAACCGCGCCGGCCGTCCGCGCGAATACCCCGGCGAGGCGGTGACCGAGGTGCGCGACCTCTCCGCCCTGGTCGGGATGGACATCTAAACAATGGGTTCTTGAACGATGCTGGGGCCGATCACCATCCTGCTGGCCTGCCAGCTGGCGGGCGAGCTGACGGTGCGGGTGCTGGCGCTGCCGGTGCCCGGGCCGGTGCTGGGCATGCTGCTGCTGTTCGCCGGGCTGCTGGCGCGCGGCGGCGTGCCGCGGCCGGTGGCCGACGTCACGGGCGGGCTGCTGCGCAACCTGTCGCTGCTGTTCGTGCCGGCCGGCGTCGGCGTGATGGCCCACCTCGGCCGGCTGTCCGACGAGGCGCTGCCGATCGCCGCGGCGGTGGTCGGCAGCACGGTGCTGACCATCGCCGTCACCGCCTGGGTCATGGCGGCGCTGCTGAAGCGCGGGCGCAAGGATCCCGAGGCATGAACGACCGGCTGCTCGATGTCTGGGTCTACCTGTCGGCCAGCCCGCTGGCCGGGCTGACGCTCACCCTGCTCGCCTACCAGGCCGGACTGTGGGCGTTCGAGCGCTGCGGGCGGACGCCGCTGGTCAACCCGGTGCTGGTCGCCGTCGTCCTCATCATCGCCGCGCTGAAGGCCCTGGGCGTCGACTACAAGACCTACTTCGACGGCGCGCAGTTCGTGCACTTCCTGCTCGGCCCGGCGACGGTGGCGCTGGCGGTGCCGCTGTACAACCAGTTCCAGCAGGTGCGCCGCTCGGCCCTGGCGATGCTGGCGGCGCTGGTGGCGGGGTCGCTCACGGCGGCGGGCAGCGCGGTAGCGCTCGGCTGGCTGTTCGGCGCGTCGGAGCGCACGCTGCTCTCGCTGGCGCCGAAGTCGGTGACCTCCCCCATCGCCATGGGCATCGCCGAGCAGCTCGGCGGCCTGCCCTCGCTGACCGCGGTGTTCGTCATGCTCACCGGCATCATCGGGGCGACGCTCGGCGGCTCGGTGCTCACCCTGATCCGGGTGACCGACTGGCGAGCGCGCGGCTTCGGCATGGGGGTGGCGGCGCACGGCATCGGCACCGCGCGCGCCCTGCAGGTCAACGAGACCGCCGGCGCGTTCTCCGGGCTGGCCATGGGGCTGAACGGGCTGGCGACGGCGGTGCTGCTGCCGGTGCTGGTGCGGCTGCTGTGGTGAAAGTCATTCGCGGCCCCAACAACATCCCGGCTTGACAGTCGGGCACGCGGCCCGGCATTTTACGCGCCATGACGACCATCGACCGCACGAACGCGCTCCTGCGACTTATCGGCCCGGCGCTCTGACAGCGTCCGGGAGTTTTCGCGCGTTCCCCTGTTCACACCGCAGGTCTCGTCATCATCATGAGCACCCACTGTACGATCGCCCGGCCGAGGCCGGGGCTGCGACTTAGCAGCGGCCGTTGAGCCCTCCCGGCGGCTCGGCGGCCGCACCGTCAGCCGGTTTTTCCAAACCCCAGACGACGAGTTGCAGTGCCATGAACCACATCCGCATGCCGGCCGAGAAGTACACGCCCTTTCCCCCGGTCAAGCTGACCGACCGCCAGTGGCCCAACCGCACGCTCGACAAGGCGCCGATCTGGTGCTCGGTCGACCTGCGCGACGGCAACCAGGCGCTGATCGAGCCGATGGGCTCCGACCGCAAGCGCGCCATGTTCGACCTGCTGGTCCGCATGGGCTTCAAGGAGATCGAGGTGGGCTTCCCCGCCGCCTCGCAGACCGACTTCGACTTCTGCCGCGAGCTGATCGACGAAGGGCGCATCCCCGACGACGTCACCATCCAGGTGCTGACCCAGGCGCGCGAGGAGCTGATCCGCCGCACCTTCGAGGGCATCAAGGGCGCCAAGCGCGCCGTCGTGCACCTGTACAACTCCACGTCCGAGCTGCAGCGCCGCGTGGTGTTCGGCCAGGACCGCCAGGGCATCACCGACATCGCCGTCGCCGGCGCCCGGCTGATCAAGCGGATGGCCGCCGAGTACCCGGAGACCGAGGTCATCCTGCAGTACTCGCCCGAGAGCTTCACCGGCACCGAGCTGGACTTCGCCGTGGAGATCTGCGAGGCGGTGGCCGAGGCCTGGGGCCCGACGGCCGACCGGCCGATGATCCTCAACCTGCCGGCGACCGTCGAGATGTCGATGCCCAACGTGCACGCCGACCAGATCGAGTGGTTCTGCCGCACCATCAAGGGGCGTGAGCGCTTCATCATCTCGCTGCACCCGCACAACGACCGCGGCACCGGCGTGGCGGCGGCCGAGATGGGCATGCTGGCCGGCGCCGACCGCGTCGAGGGCACGCTGTTCGGCAACGGCGAGCGCACCGGCAACGTGGACATCGTCACCCTGGCGCTGAACCTGTTCACCCAGGGCGTCGATCCGGGGCTGGTCATCGACGACATCAACGAGATCGTGCAGGTGTCGGAGTACTGCACCCAGCTGCCGGTCCACCCGCGCCATCCCTACGCCGGCGAGCTGGTGTTCACCGCCTTCTCCGGCTCGCACCAGGACGCCATCAACAAGGGCCTGAAGGCGCTGTCCAAGTCGAACAGCGGCAAGTGGGAGGTCCCCTACCTGCCCATCGACCCGGCCGACCTGGGCCGCAGCTACGAGGCGGTGATCCGCATCAACAGCCAGTCCGGCAAGGGCGGCATCGCCTACGTGCTGGAGAGCGAGTTCGGCCTGCAGATCCCGCGCCGGCTGCAGATGGAGTTCTCCAAGATCGTCCAGCGCATCGCCGACGAGACCGGCAAGGAGCTGTCGCCGTCCTCGATCTACGAGGCCTTCAAGACCGAGTACCTGGACGCCGAGGAGCCGCTGAAGCTGGTCGAGCACCACACCGAGCCGCGCGGTCCCAACTCCGGCCCGCGCACCATGACGGTGGTGCTGGAGAAGAACGGCGTGCCGACCACGGTGCGCGGCAAGGGCACCGGCCCGATCGACGCCTTCGTCGACGCGCTGCGCCAGGGCGCCGGCATCGACCTGCACGTGGTGGACTACCACGAGCACGCGGTGACCACCGGCGAGGACGCCCAGGCCGCCGCCTTCGTCGAGGTCCGCGTCGGCAACGGCGACGGCCGCACGCTGTACGGCGTCGGCGTCGATCCGGACATCGTCACCGCGTCCCTGCGCGCCCTGGTCAGCGCCGCCAACCGCGCCTCCAGGTAACTGGGCTCACGCAAAAAGGCCCCTCCCCTGACGGGGAGGGGCCTTTTTCGTGCGCGGCCGGCGTCAGAACCGTCCGGTCAAGGCCAGGATCAGGATCACGATCAACAGCAGGCCGAGGACGCCGCTCGGGCCATAGCCCCAGCTGCGGCTGTGCGGCCACGCCGGAACCGCGCCGATCAGCAGCAGGATCAGGACGATCAGAAGAATGGTGCTGAGAGCCATCGGTGCCTCCAAAACGCGAAAGGTCCGATGGAAAACGCGGGCTGGGCCGTTGCGTTCCGCGGCCTCCCGAATGCTCCGCCCAAAAGGACCGGCAGCCCCGCTTCCGTCATAGGGCGGGCCGCGCCGCTTCGCGCGGGAGCGCCGGGCGGGACTGTGTTATGATTGATAATAGTGTGGGGCCGGCCCGAGCGGGTGGAGGCGACCATGACGATCCGTTGGCGCGGCAAGCTGTCCATCGACGGCGGTCTGATCGACGCGGACCACCGCCACCTCATCGCCATCGTCAACCGCTTCGACGGGGATTGCGCGGCGGAGGGCAACCGCCCGGCGCTGCGGCGCGCGCTGTCCGACCTGCGCCAGTTCGCGCGGCGGCACTTCGTCCGCGAGGAGCGGCTGATGCGCGAGGCCGGCTATCCGCCGGAGAGGATGCGCGAACACGAAAACGCGCACCGGACGCTGATCGCCCGGCTCGACACGCTGGTCCGGCATTACGAAACCTCGACCGGCGACGACGCTCTGGCCGAGGTGGTCTGGGAAACCGCGGATCTGCTGAAGCACTGGCTGACCGACCACCTGGTCGGCTTCGACCTGCCCCTGAAGCCATATCTGACCAGGCCGCACCTGAGGCGCAGCGTCCGCTTAGCGGCGCCGCGCGCGACGGCGGCCCGGTTTTGGGCCGCCCGCGCGTGACCGGTGCTGTTTTAGCCGCGGAACAGGTTCTGCAGGATCTGCGGGGCCTGGTTGGCGATGCCGAGGGTCTGCGCACCCAGCTGCTGCTTGATCTGCTGGGCCTGCAGGGTCGCGCTTTCCTTGGCCAGGTCGGCGTCCACGATGGCGCCCAAGCTGGTGGTCAAGGCGTCCTGCATGGACGCGTTGAACTTGATCTGCGCGTCCAGGCGGCGGGAGTCGGCGCCCAGCGTGTTCAGCACGTCGCCGGTGGACTTCTCGGCCGACGCGAAGGCGCCGGTCAGCAGCACCACCGCCGAGGCCGCGCTGCCCACCGAGGTGAACGCCGACACGATGGTCGAGGACAGCGACACGCCGGTGCCGCCCACGGTGTACTGCGTGCCGTCGGCGTTGGCGATCACCGAGATGTTGGTCTGCGCGCCGCTCAGCAGGTTGATGCCGTTGAACTTGGCGTTCGAGATGTAGTTCTGCACCTCGGCCTTCAGCGCGGTGAAGTCATTGTTGTACTTCGAGCGCATGTCGGTGTTGAGGTTCTGGTCGGCCAGCTTGGTCAGCGTCTCGCGGGCGCGGGCCAGGGCATCGGACACGTTGGTCGCCGCGTTGTTGAAGACGTTGGTGGCGCCCTTGGCGATGTTCAGCTGGCTGTTGACCGCGTCGATCGCGCCCTTTTCCGACCGCAGCGACTGGGCGACCGCGAAGGCCGCGCCGTCGTCCACCGCATCGGCCACCTTGTAGCCGGTCGTGACGCGCTTCTGGGTCTTGTTCAGGGCGTTGACGGTGTTGTTCAGGCTCTGCAGAGCGACCAGAGAGCTCTGGTTGGTGTTGACTGAGTTGGCCATGGTGACTGCCCCCTTGTGCGCTCGGTATGAGCGGCTTGCCGTGATCTGACCATGTCATAGCAAGGGGTATGCCAACCGCGTTGGGTCGCATTAATCGATTGATATTATTGGACTTACTCCGCAGCCCCGGGCGGGCATCGGCAGGAAGCGACCCGGCGAAGCCGGCAGGGCGCGGCCGGGCGGTAGGTAAAAAACTCCCCCCTCGTCGCGCCCTGCCGGCCGTTGCCCGGCAAGAATGACCCCCCGCCCGGTCACTCCCCGTCGTCGCGGCCGTCCTGCGGCCGATCCGCCTGCGGGCGCGAGGGCGCCTTGCCGGGCAGCGGGGTCTGCGGGATGGTGCCGGGGGTGGTCTCGGTGGACGGGGTCTGCTGCCCGTCCGTGTCGTTGGCGAAGGTCGGTCGGTCCTGTTCGCGGCTCATGCGCTCCTCCGGTGGTCGCTCACCGGAAGGACAACAGCGCGCCCGGCGATTAATGCCGCCCCCGGCGCAGGCCGAGCTTGGCCGGCAGCGGGCGGCGCTCGTCCGACAGCGCCTCCAGCCAGTCGGCCAGCCGCTTCGACTTGGCGATCGACAGCAGGATCAGCCCGACCGTCGGCAGCAGCGTCAGCATGAACACCAGCACGCGCAGCCAGAGCGGCTCGTCACCCAGCGCCAGCAGGTTCATGCCGAGGAAGCCGGTGACCAGCGTGCCGATCATGCCGATCACCGTCACCACGGTCAGCCGCAGCACCGAGTTGGCCTGCCGCCGCAACCCGTCGGAATCCAGGTAGTCGGACATGTCCTGCACCTCGTCGCGCACCTCGGCGTACAGGCGCTCGGTGCCCAGGTGTTCCGACCACATCCGGAACAGGTCGCGCGCCGGTCCCTGGTTCGACACCTCGTGGAACCAGTAGCGGTGGGTGAAGCGCAGGAATATCTCGAAGATCTGGCGGATGGCGCGCTTGAACACCTTCACCGAGTCCACGTCGCCGATGTCCAGCCGGCTGATCGCCACCACCAGCCGGTCCGACAGCATCAGCAGCGCCGCCCGGTGGAAGTGCGCGATCAGGCCGAGCAGGAAGTACTGGTGCCGGAACTGGCCAAGCAGCCCGGTCTCCAGGTCCGTATAGAAGGAATCGCCGTCGCGCCCGACCATCAGCAGCGCGTGCCCGCAGCAGATCATCCGCACGCTGCTCAGCCCGCAGCCCGGCGCCAGGTTCCAGTAGCGGTCGTAGCAGTAGCGCTGCTCGAAACCATAGAGATAGCTCTCGGCGAAGGGCAGCGTGCCGTCCTGCACGCCCGGCCCGGTGGCGAGGCCGAGCCGCACCCAGTCGGCCCGCGCCAGCCGCGTCGGGTCGTCCATGGAGATGTAGGCCAGCAGCGGCATGCGCTGGTACTCGAGCTGGCGGTAGGTCAGCGCCCCGCTCGCGTCGGACTGGTGCAGCGCCAGCGGCTTCAGCAGGAACGCCCAGTGCGCCGCGATGTAGGGCGCGCGGTTGCGGCAGACGAACTCCAGGAAGGTGCGCTTGTCGTCGGTGTCGGAGGCGGCCAGCACCGCGCCGTCCGCCGCCAGCCATTCCACCTTGCGGCAGCACTGCCCGGCGCTGCCGTCGGCGTTCCAGAACGACGGGTAGGTGCGCCCGAAGCGGTACAGCAGGTCCTGCACCCAGCGCAGCTCCACGTCCTCCGCGGCGATCTCCACCGCCAGGATCGCCACGTCGACGTCGTGGAAGAAGGTGAGGTCGATGTGGACGATCTCGACGACGCGCGGCACGCCGTCGCTGAGCGTGAGGCGGGCGTGCGTCACGTCGCGGCGGCGGAACACCTTGATCGGCGACGCGCCGTAGCCGCCGGCCCCGCCCTCGCCGTACAGGAAGCGCTGCACGTAGGGCAGGAAGGCGGTGAACTCGATGTAGTGGCGTTCCTTGAACTCGCCGGGGTCGAGGGTGAACTCGTCCGCCACCTCGCTCCAGACGCAGTCCGGGCCGCTCAGCCGCTCCCAATGCCGCTGGATCTGCGCGCCCTCCTGCAGGGGCATCAGCTGCACCGGCCACAGCAGGATCTCGCGGAAGCGGCGCACGCGGACGGCATCGTCGGATTCGGACATGGCGCGGCCTCCCCTTCCCTTTGTAAGGAGTGTAGCAGAGGCGGCATGCCTGACGATGGTCCCTGACGATGGTCAAGGATTCCCGCGCCGTCCCGCGGCACCATTCGGGCCGGCAAGGCGCGGAGGCACGGCATGGGCACGATACGGATCGACTGGACCGACGGCGAGGGCCACTGCGACGAGTGCGGCCCCTACGAGGTGGTCACCGTGGGCATCACCAAGCCGGACGGATCGGCGGTCGCGCTGCGCTACTCCGGGCACGAGGCCGGCGGCGACCGGTTGAGCGACCCCGCCACCGCCGTGGCCGCGGTGCTGCGGGCGCTGGGGTACGAGGTGGAGCTGACGGTGCGCTGAAAGCGCCGTGGCCCCCTCCCCATCCATCCCCCGCGGGAGGCGGTGGAGTGCTGGGGAGGGGGCCACGGAAACCGCGACAAAAGTGCGACCTCCTTCATGGTTACCCAGCGTTAACCATACCCCGCCAGATTGGCTCAAGTTTTCGTCGAACGCTTGAGTCCGATCATGGCCCATACCCCGACCCGTCCCACGCTGGCGCTCTACCGCCGCGTCTTCCGCGAGGCGACGCCGTTCCGCGTTCCCCTCGGCGCCCTGCTGGCGCTGGGCTTGGTGGGCACGCCGATCGGGCTGCTGATGCCGCTGCCGGTGACCATCGCCGTGGATTCCGTGATCGGCGGCAAGCCGCTGCCGGCGGCGCTCGACGGCTGGGTCCCGGCGGGGCTGGCCGGCGCGCCGCTGCTGCTGGCGGTCGGGCTGGTGGTGGCGACGGCGCTGATCACCCAGCTGCACGGCCTCGCCGACCGCTTCCTGCGCGACTGGACCGGGCAGCGCATGGTGGCGGCCTTCCGCTCCAAGCTGTTCCTGCACGCCCAGCGCCTCGCCATCCAGCGGCACGACGCCAAGGGCATCTCCGACGCGCAGAACCGCATCGAGGACGACGCCAGCGCCATCCAATGGCAGATCAGCCACGTCATCCTGCCCTTCGTCACCTCGGCCGCCTACTTCGGCGGCATGGTGTGGGTGACGGCGATGATCAACGCCAAGCTGGCGGTTGTGGCGCTCGCGGTGTCGCCGCTGTTCGCGCTGCTGACCGCGCTGTCGCACCACCGCCTGCGGAGCCGCTGGGACGCGGTGTGCGAGGAGGACAGCAAGGCCAAGGCCGTCCTGCACGAGACGCTGTCGGCCCTGCGCGTCGTCCGCGCCTTCGGCCAGGAGGAGCGCGAGGTCAAACGGTTCCAGGAGCGCACCGACCGCGTCATCAGCCGCTTCTTCAGCGCGGCGCGGGCGGAGAGCGCCATGGGCTTCTGCGTCTCCATGCTGCTGTCCGGCGGCACGGCGGCGGTGCTGTACATCGGCGTCACCGACGTGCAGGCCGGCCTGCTGACGGTGGGCGAACTGCTGCTGGCGCTGTCCTACCTGGGCCAGCTCTACCAGCCGCTGCAGAACATGGGGCATCAGGTGGCCGCGCAGCAGAAGCTGATGGCCAACCTGCACCGCGCCTTCGCGCTGCTCGACGAGCGGCAGGACCCGGCCGAGACCGCCAACGCCATGGCCCTGCCGCGCGCAATGGGCGACATCGCCTTCCGTGGTGTCAGCTACGACCACGGCACCGGCCGCAACGTGCTGCACGACCTGGACTTCGCCATCCCGGCCGGAGCCAAGGTGGGCATCGTCGGCAAGTCGGGCGCCGGCAAGTCGTCGATGATCGGCCTGCTGACCCGCCTGTACGACCCGAAGTCCGGCGTGGTGACGCTGGACGGCGAGGATCTGCGGCTGTGGAAGCTCGCCGACCTGCGGCGCCAGTTCGCCATCGTCGGCCAGGACACCATCCTGTTCTCCACCACGGTGGCCGAGAACATCGCCTACGGCCGCCCCGGCGCGACGATGGCGCAGATCGAGGCCGCCGCCAAGGCCGCCGACGCGCACGACTTCATCCTGCGCCTGCCCGAGGGCTACGACACCCCGGTCGGCGAGCGCGGCATGCGCTTCTCCGGCGGCGAGCGCCAGCGCATCGCGCTCGCCCGCGCCTTCCTGTGCGACGCGCCGATCCTGATCCTCGACGAGCCGACCAGCGCGGTGGACAGCCGCACCGAGAAGGCGATCATGGACGGCATCGAGGTGCTGATGGAGGGCCGCACGACCTTCATGATCACCCACCGCCTCGCGACCCTGCGCGACTGCGACGTGCTGATCGAGATGGAGGCCGGCCGGGTGACGCGCGTAACCTCGAACGTCGAGGACGCGGTGGCGGGGATGACCGCAGCCCTGGCGGCGTGACGATGCGGAGAACAGGATTCCACACGGATTCCGCGGATTGAGGCACGGATTACACGGATTGTTCTTCTTGCCAGGCAACGGCTTACGGAAAGGCCCGCACGCAGCAAGCACGCATAATTCCGTGTAATCCGTGCCTCAATCCGTGCAATCCGTGTGACTGTTGCCCCCACCACGGGCCGCTGACGAACATGGGGGAACCTCGCGTGACAGCCGTCTCCCCGCTGCGTTATCCTCCCGTCCAAAGAAAAAGCAGGGAGGACCTTCGGTCATGGATGCACCCCTTTGGCGCCCGTCGGACGAGCGCGTCGCCGCGTCGAACCTGACGGCGTTCCGCGCGGCCGCCAACGCCCGCTTCGGCCTGAAGCTCGACGGCTATGACGCGCTGTGGGACTGGTCGGTGGCGAAGAAGGAGGATTTCTGGCGCTTCCTCTGGGACTGGGCCGACGTCAAGGGTGAGCCCGGCTCGGACGTGCTGCGCGACGGCGACAGGATGCCCGGGGCCCAGTGGTTCCCCGACGCCCGCCTGAACTACGCCGAGAACCTGCTGGCCGGCGCCGCCGACGAGGCCCTCGTCTTCTGGGGCGAGGACAAGGTCAAGCGCCGCTGGACCAGGGCCGAACTCACCGCCGAGGTCTCCCGCCTGCAGCAGGCGCTGAAGGCCGCCGGGGTCGGCGTCGGCGACCGCGTCGCCGCCTACATGCCGAACATGCCCGAGACGCTGGCCGCCATGCTCGCCACCGCGAGCCTCGGCGCCACGTGGTCGTCGTGCTCGCCGGACTTCGGCGTGCAGGGGGTGGTCGACCGCTTCGGGCAGATCGAGCCCAAGGTGCTCTTCTTCCCCGACGCCTACTGGTACAACGGCAAGGCGCACGACGTCCGCGGCAAGGCCGCCGAAGTGCTGAAGGATCTGCCCACCGTCGTCCACGCCGTCTGCGTCCCCTACGTGGACGAGAAGGCCGACGTCTCCGCCGTGCCCAGGGGCATCGCCTACCGCGATTTCCTGGCGCCGCACCAGGCCGCGCAGCCGACGTTCGAGCGGCTGCCGTTCAACCACCCGCTGTTCATCCTCTACTCCTCCGGCACCACCGGAAAGCCCAAGTGCATCGTGCACGGCGCCGGCGGCACGCTGCTCCAGCACCTCAAGGAGCACCGGCTGCACTGCGACCTGAAGCCCGGCGACCGGCTGTTCTACTTCACCACCTGCGGCTGGATGATGTGGAACTGGCTGGTGACCGGGCTGGCCAGCGGCTGCACGCTGCTGCTCTACGACGGCTCGCCCTTCGCGCCCGACGGCAACATCCTGTTCGACTACGCCGACGCCGAGCGCATGACGCTGTTCGGCACCTCCGCCAAGTACATCCAGTCGCTGGAGAAGGGCGGGCTGGAGCCCAAGACGACGCACAGCCTCGCCAGCGTGCGGGCGCTGACCTCCACCGGCTCGCCGCTGATGCCGGAGAACTTCGACTACGTCTACCGCGCCATCAAGGGCGACCTGCACCTCGCCTCGATCAGCGGCGGCACCGACATCGTGTCCTGCTTCGTGCTGGGCAACCCGACGGCGCCGGTGTGGCGGGGCGAGATCCAGACGCGCGGCCTGGGGCTGGCGGTGGAGTCCTTCTCCGACGACGGCCACCCGATCCGCGGCGAGAAGGGCGAACTGGTCTGCACCAGGCCGTTCCCGTCCATGCCCATCGGCTTCTGGAACGACCCGGACGGCCGGAAGTACCGCTCCGCCTATTTCGAGCGGTTCGACAACATCTGGACGCACGGCGACTTCATCGAGCAGACGGCGCACGGCGGCTGGGTGATCTACGGCCGCTCCGACGCGGTGCTGAACCCCGGCGGCGTGCGCATCGGCACGGCGGAGATCTACCGCCAGGTCGAGCAGCTGCCGGAGATCATGGAGGCGATCTGCATCGGCCAGGAATGGGACGGCGACGTGCGCGTCGTGCTGTTCGTGGTGCTGCGCGAGGGGCTGACGCTGGACAAGTCCTTGGAGGACACGATCCGCAAGCGCATCCGCGACAACTGCTCGCCGCGGCACGTGCCGGCGAAGATCGTGCAGGTGACCGACATCCCGCGCACCCGCTCCGGCAAGATCACCGAACTGGCGGTGCGCGACGCGGTGCACGGCCGCCCGATCAAGAACACCGAGGCGCTCGCCAACCCGCAGGCGCTGGAGCAGTTCACCGGGCGGGCGGAACTCGCGTCGTCATAGGGTGTCGTAACGTGGGCCGCCCGCCGCGGGCGGCCCACCGACGAAGGCTCGCCATGCCCCCTCCCCTCTTCCTCGACCTCGACGGCGTGCTGGCCGACTTCGACCGCGGCGTGAGGGCGGTCACCGGCAAGCGCCCCGAGGAGCTGGCGACCAAGGTCATGTGGCGCGCGCTGTCCCGCCACAAGGACTTCTACGGCACGCTGGAGTTCATGCACGACGCGCAGGAGTTGTGGCGCTTCTGCGAACCGCACGGGCCGACCATCCTCACCGGCCTGCCGCTGGGGTCCTGGGCGCCGGAGCAGAAGCGGCGCTGGGTGGCGCACATGCTCGGGCCGCACGTCAGGGTCATCACCTGCATGGCGCGCGACAAGCACCGCCACGCCTCGCCCGGCGCCGTGCTGGTGGACGACCGCGAGAAGGCCCGCGAGCCGTGGGAGGGCGCCGGCGGCACCTTCGTGCTGCACACCTCGGCAAAGACCTCCATCGCGGCGCTGACGCGGCTCGGCTTTTAGAACACAGGCGAGTGTCCGAAACGGTTTGCCTAGAATTTCTCAAACATTTTTCATATGACGGCGCCCGCCGGAAAGGCCTCGATTCGCCGCCGAATGGTGCGGGAACGGCGCGGAAAACCCCATGCTGCGCCGCACCCATTCCACGGAAACGCCGTGGCATTGCGGCTTTCGCGCCACACGTGGCCCACGAACGCGGCTTCCCAAATAAATTCGCAGTTGCCGCGGCGCCATTCACTCTTGTGCGGATGGTTTCCTTCTGCCAATAACACCCACAGCCCACAGGGTACCGCTTTACACGGGAGTGCTTTTATGAATCAGGCCGAACTGATCGAATCCGTCGCCACCACCGCCGGCATCAAGAAGACCGAGGCCGCCAAGGTGGTCCAGGCCGTGTTCGAGGGCATCTCGGGCGCGCTCGGCAAGGGCGAGGAAGTCCGTCTGGCCGGCTTCGGCATCTTCGAGGTGGCCGAGCGCGCCGCCCGCGAGGGCCGCAACCCGCGCACCGGCGAGGTCGTGAAGATCGCCGCCTCCAAGGCGCCGAAGTTCAAGCCGGCCAAGCAGCTGCGCGACGCCGTCAACGGCTGATCGCCCAGCGCCCTGCAGGAGCCGTCATGCCGATCGAATCCTCAGAGCTTCAGGCCCTCACCGCCAAGGTCGTCGCCGCCTATGTCGGCAACAACCCGGTTCCGGTGAACGACCTGCCCGCGCTCATCAGCAGCGTCCAAGCGGCCTTCCGGGGCCTCGGCGAGGAAAAGGCGGCTCCGCAGAAGACGGAGCAGACGCCGGCCGTTCCGATCAAGAAGTCGGTCACGCCGGACTACATCGTCTGCCTCGAGGACGGCAAGAAGCTGAAGATGCTCAAGCGGCATCTGAAGACCGTCTACGACCTGACGCCGGACGAATACCGGGTGAAGTGGGCCCTGCCGCCGGAGTACCCGATGGTGGCCCCCAACTACGCCAGGGCGCGGTCCGAGATGGCGACCAAGCTCGGCCTCGGCCGCAAGAAGGTCACCCAGGACTGAACCTCCGGCCGGTCTTTCCGATCTGCACAGGCCGATCTGCACAGGCGCGCCCCACCGGGCGCGCCTGTCGCGTTTTGGGGCCGTGCGGACGCCCCGCCCGCGGCGGCTGCGACAAACCGCACCTTGAGCGCCGCCGCGGCGCGGCCTAGACGTCCGGCATACGCCTCTGGAGCGTTTCCTCCCTAACACTTCGGGCCGCCGGCTTGTCCGCGCGGCCCGTTTCTTTCCGATCGGACGAACCTCCGATGCGCGGAAATCCCGGACGGCGGCCCTCCTCTGCCCGTCTTGTCCGCGGAACGTAAAATACCCCTCTTCCCTTTAGCCGAAGGTAATAGGATGCAGTCTGCCGCCCCGCGGCAAAGGATCATCCCCTCGGCAGAGCAGGATCCGGCACAGAATAGCCCGGACATACGCCAAAAAACATTTCTCCATGCCGGTTTAACGAGTTGCTTCGTCTTCTTCCCCGCGTCACAGTACCGGTGTTCGGCACGCCCATCACAGTCAACCGGGCGCGAAGAATTCGGCAATTTTAAAGAATTCGGCGAAACAGCCGGCACGCCGCCGAACCCTGCGGGTTAGAGAGAGGAGGTTTGGAGTGCTCAAAAAACTGCTGATCGGTGAGAACGCCAGCCTGTCCCGCTACGTCGAGGAATCGAAGCGGTACCCGATCCTCTCGCCGGACGACGAGCGCGCGCTCGCCGAGGCCTGGCGCTACCGCGGCAACGCCGTCGCGCTGGAAAAGCTGGTGGGCAGCCACCTGCGCCTGGTCATCAAGATCGCCCGCGGCTTCGCCGGCTACGGCCTGCCGCTGACCGACCTGGTGGCGGAGGGCAACGTCGGCCTGATGCAGGCCGCGCAGAAGTTCGACCCGGAGCGCGGCTTCCGCTTCGCCACCTACGCCACGTGGTGGATCCGCGCCGCCATCCAGGAATACATCCTGCACTCCTGGTCGCTGGTGAAGATGGGCACCACCGCCGCGCAGAAGAAGCTGTTCTTCAACCTGCGCCGCCTGAAGAGCCGCATGGAGGAGCTGGAGCAGGGCGACCTGTCGCCCGAGGCCGTGGCCGCCATCGCCGCCGAACTGGAAGTGCCCGAGGGCGAGGTGGTCGAGATGAACCGCCGGCTCGCCTCCTCCGACAGCTCGCTCGACGCGACCATGAGCAGCGACGGCGAGACCAATTGGCTGGAGCTGCTGGCCGACGACCGGCCGAACCAGGAGATCACCATCGCCGACGCCAACGAGCTGGCGCTGCGCCGCCGTCTGGTCGGGCAGGCGCTGGAGCGCCTCGACGACCGCGAGCGCCGCATCCTGTTCGAGCGCCGGCTGAAGGACAACCCCTCCACGCTGGAGGCGCTCAGCCAGCAGTTCTCCGTCTCGCGCGAGCGGGTGCGGCAGATCGAGGTGCGCGCCTTCGAAAAGCTGCAGAAGGCGGTGCTGAGCGCCGCCCAGGCCCTGCGCCGCCCGGCCGCGGCCGTCGCAGCGTAACGTTACGACAACCTCGTCACCGATCAGCCGGCGGTTGCCCACTTCGGGCACCGCCGGCTTTTTCGTGTTCATGTGAAGCGCAGACAAAACGTCTGCCTGCGACAATGCGTCACCGTTCTCATAACTGGGAAGCATCGGCATCATGCTGCCTTCGCGCACAAATTACTTTGCTGTTTAGAAAAATTCGCAGCATTATCTGACCACATATGTGCAGGAGCCGAGCCGCCCATGTCGACCGCTGCCCAGACTCAGTCCATCCTCGACCGCATCCGCTTCCTGCGCATCGATGAGACCAGCAAGGCTCTGCTGCGGGAGTTCCAGCCGCACGTGGCGGCGCGCATCGACTCGCTGCTCGCCGACTTCTACGGCTACATGCAGTCGGTGCCGCAGATCTCCGGCCTGCTGACCAGCCCCTCGGTGGTCCAGCACGCCAAGGAGGCGCAGAAGCAGCACTGGCTGCGCAACGTCTTCACCGGCACGTTCGACGACACCTACATGGCGCAGGTGCTGCGCATCGGGCAGGCGCACCAGCGCATCGGGCTGGAGCCGCGCTGGTACATGGGCGCCTACTGCTTCATGCTGAACCGGCTGATCGAGATCGCCGCGGTGGTCTACCGCAAGAAGCCGGAGCGGCTGGCCCAGGTCATGGGCGCGGTCAACAAGGCGGTCTTCCTCGACATGGATCTGGCGCTGTCGGTCTATGTGGACCTCAACACCGCGGCGATCATCGCGCGCGAGCTGGGCAGCACCGCCGACGCGTTCGAGCGCGAGGTGAAGACCGTCGTGCAGGCCGTCGCCTCGGCCGCCACGCAGCTGCAGGGCACGGCGCGCACCATGAGCCGCACCGCCGAGGAGACCTCGGCGCAGTCCACCCAGGTGGCCGCCGCCGCCGAGGAGGCCTCGGTCAACATCCAGACCGTCGCCGCCGCCGCCGAGGAGCTGTCCGCCTCCATCGGCGACATCACCGGCCAGGTCACGCAGTCCGCCCGCATCGCCAACGAGGCAAAGACCCAGGCGGAGCGCACCAACACCACCGTGCAGGGCCTCGCCGACGCCGCCAGCAAGATCGGCCAGGTGGTCAAGCTCATCCACGACATCGCCAGCCAGACCAACCTGCTGGCGCTGAACGCCACCATCGAGGCGGCGCGGGCCGGCGAGGCGGGCAAGGGCTTCGCGGTTGTGGCCAGCGAGGTGAAGAGCCTCGCCAACCAGACCGCCAAGGCGACGGAGGAGATCAACGCGCAGATCGGCTCGGTCCAGGGCGCCACGCAAGAGGCCGTCGGGGCGATCCGCAGCATCTCCGAGACCATCGACCGCATCAACGACATCACCCGCACCGTCGCCCAGGCGATGGACGCGCAGGGCGCGGCGACCAGCGAGATCGCCCGCAACGTGCAGCAGGCCTCCATCGGCACGCGCGAGGTCAGCGCGACCATCGTGCGCGTCAACGGCTCGGCCGCCGACACCGGCAGCGAGGCGCGCAACGTCCTGCAGGCCACCGACGAGCTGAGCCGCCAGTCGGACACCCTGCGCAGCGAGGTCGACCGCTTCCTCGCCCGCGTCCGCGCCGGCTGACGACGGAAAGCCCCTGCCCGCCAGTGCGGGCGAGGGGCTTTCAATCCCCTATCGTCGAGCCTGGGCTTGTCCCCATGGGCGCTCAGTTAGCGTCCTGGACGTCGCTCCAGACATTTTTTGACCGTCATCCCCGCGAAGGCGCATGGGCGCTAAGTTTAGTATTCGGACACCGCTCCAGATACTTTTTTGGTCGTCATCCCCGCGAAGGCGGGGATCCAGGATGAGCCCCGACAGGGGCGACATGAGTCATGAGGCTCGCGGACGCGAGCACTGGATCCCCGCTTTCGCGGGGATGACGGCGAAAAGAAGATCCGAACGCTAAACTTAGCGCCTATGCGCCTGCGCGGGGATGACGGTTTGGAACAGTGATTGGCCGCCGAAACCGGCCGCCAACCGCCCAACCGAGCGCCTATGGGGACGAGCCCGGCCACGACGCAAACGCGATTTGCCGGCTTTGCCCGTGCGCCTTACGACAGCGTGCGCAGAACGCCGTCGCAGACCGGCACGTTCTCGCGCCGCGCGGCGTCGCGCGCCTGCGCCGCGTCCGGCCAATAGCAGCGACCGCCCAGCGTCGCCAGTTCACCAGCGCGCATCACGACATACAGGCCGGTGCGCCCAAGGTTCACAATCCGCACCATTGCACCCTCCTTCGCCCGACGCAGGATTGATTCGATAAAATTTGCGAAAACCGCGAGCAAATGCTTGAGCGTCGCAGTCATTCGTTTAGAGACTTACCAAGAAACTCTACCGACGTCACGTCTGACAAACGTCTTACCTAAGGCCATAGCGAGGATTGCCGAGGCGATGGGCGTTGAGTTCACCCGATTGCTCGGGCAATGATGGGCCGGAAACCGATAGTTTTCTTTCGCAGAGTGAAACGTCGCCGCATGACCGCCCCGTGGATCAGGACCCTGCTGCGCCGTGCCGGCCTGCGCCGGCCGATCGGCCCGTGGGCGTTGCTGGCCGCGCTGGCGGTGGCGATCGTCGCCGGCTACGTGGCGCTGGCCGGCGGCGCGCTGTGGCGCGAGCACGACCGCACGCGCGAGGAGGCGGCGCGCAACGCCCAGAACCTGGCGCGTCTGGTCGCCGGCGTGGTCGGCTACGCCATGGAGAACGTCTCCCGCGAGCTGGAGCTGATCGCCCACACCATGACGTTCCAGGGGGCGCCCCAGACGACCGGGCAGGGCCGCACCCCGGCGGTGCCGCCGCCGCTCGCCGCGGTGGCCGTGCTCGACGACGACGGTGCGCTGCTGGCCGGCGATCCGGGGCTGGCGGCGCTGCCGGCGGCGCGCGTGGCGGTCCGCACGGTGGAAAGCGGGCGGCTCGACGTGCACGCCGGCCCGCCGGGGCCGGAGGGGCGGCCGATGCTGCTGTTCACCCACCGCGCGCCGCAAGGGATCGTGATCGCCAGCATGCCGGCGCGGGCGCTGAACCGGCTGGTCCGCTCGGTCGAGCTGCCGGGGCTGGAGGGCGCCGACATCGCGCTGTCCGACGGCACGCCGGTGGTGGGCGCCGCGCGGCCGGTCGGCGACGACGGCGAGCCGCGGCTGGTCGTGCGGCAGGCGGTGGCCGACACCGGGCTGGTGGTGTCGCTGAGCCAGCCCTGGTCCGCGATCCTCGCCGGCTGGCGGGCGACGGCGGTGGAGGCGGCGCTGGTCGGCATGGCGGTGGCCACCGGCGTGCTGGTGCTGACGGTGGCGCTGTTCCTGTGGATGCGCCGCATGCAGGCGGCCGAGGAGGCCCGCCGCGCCGCCGAGGCGGCGAGCCGCGCCAAGTCCGACTTCCTGGCGCTGATGAGCCACGAGCTGCGCACGCCGCTGAACACCGTGCTGGGGTTCGCCGAGATGATCCGCGACCGCGCCTGGGGGCCCGGGGCGGAGGACCGCTACGTCGAGTACGCCGGCGACATCCACGCCGCCGGCACGCACCTGCTGTCGGTGCTGAACGACGTGCTCGACCTCGCCAAGATCGAGGCCGGGCGCATGGCGCTGCACCCCGAGCCGCTGTCGGCCGCCGACCTCGCCCAGGCCTGCTACCGCCTGTCCAGCGGGCAGGCGCGCGCCTCGGGGGTGGAGATCGCCGTGGCGGTGGCGGAGGACGCCGGACCGCTCTACGCCGACCCGCGCGCGGCGCGGCAGATGATCGTCAACCTGCTGTCCAACGCCTGCAAGTTCACCCCGCGCGGCGGCACGGTGCGCCTGGAGATCCGCGACGGGCCGCACGGCGGCACGCTGGTGACGGTCAGCGACACCGGCTGCGGCATGACGCCGGAGGGCATCGTCAAGGCGCTGCAACGCTTCGGCCAGGTCGACAACCTGCACACCCGGGCGCAGGTCGGCACCGGGCTCGGCCTGCCGCTGGTCAAGGGTCTGGCCGAGCTGCACGGCGGCAGCCTGGCCGTCGACAGCACCCCCGGCCGCGGCACCACCGTCAGCCTCGCCTTCCCGCCCCCGCCGCTCGCCGTCACCGCGAAGGCGGCGCTGCGCTTCGCGGAGGGGTGATTTCAGGGCCCCCTCCCTGCCCCTCCCCCGCCTTTGGCGGTGGAGGGAACACCGCCGCTCGCCCCCCTCCACCCCCAAAGGCGGGGGAGGGATGGGGAGGGGGCATGTTTCACCTCGACTCCGTCACCAGCGCCCGCGCCACCGCCTCCAGGGGCGCCGTCCAGTCTCCCTCCCGTTCCTGCCGGAACAGCCGCATGGTCGGGTACCACGGGCTGTCGTCGCGCCCGACCATCCAGCGCCAGTCCGCCGCGAAGCGCAGCAGCGTCCACACCGGCGCCCCCAGCGCTCCGGCGAGGTGCGCCACCATCGTGTCCACCGACACCACGAGGTCGAGCGCGCGGATCATCGCCGCGGTGTCGAGCACGTCGTCGCTGCGCGGCCCCGCGTCGCAGAACGGCAGGCCGCACCCCGCCTCCAGCGCCGGCCCGCGTTGCAGGCACACCCAGTCCACGCCCGGCACCGCCGCCAGCCGTTCCAGCGCCGGCGCGGGGATCGAGCGCCCGCCGCCGTCCCACGCGCCGGCCGCCCAGGCGATCCCCACCGCCAGCCGCCCGGTGCGCCGCAGCCGCGCCGCCTGCGCCGCCACCCGCGCCGCATCCACGGTCACATAGGGCGCGACCGCGGGCAGCGTCTCCAGCGTGGTGCGGAAGGCGTGCGGCAGCTCCATCAGCTCGACGGCGACGTCGTGCGGCACCTCCAGGTCGTCCGACAGCGGCAGCACCGCACCGACGCCGGGCAGCGCCGCCAGCAGCGCGTGCACGGCCTCCCGCGCCTGCACCGCCACGCCGCGCGCCCGCCCGGCGAGCGGCGGCAGGTAGCGCATCATGTGCAGGATGTCGCCCAGCCCGTGGTAGCAGCGCACCAGCACCCGGCGCCCCTCCAGCGGCGCGCCGTTCCACACCGGACGCCGGTGGAAGGGCCGGTCGCGGCGATCAAAGTCCTCCGGCGCCGCGCGGCGCAGCACGAGGTCGCTGACCGCCCACGCGCGCTCGAAGTCACCGAGCAGCATCGCCGCCATCCAGCGCTCGCCGCCGTTCGCCAGCGGGTCGAGGCCGAGGGCCACCGCCCGCTCGTGCAGCTCCAGCGCCTCGGCCACCCGGCGCTCGGCCAGCAGCCGGTTCGCGCGCCCGGTCAAACGATCCGCATCGGCATCCCAGCGTGCGTCCACCCGATCGGCTCCCCATGTCGGTCATGGGGCGTAAACGCCGCCGTCGGGATCCGGTTCACCGGCGGCGCTGTTAGCCCTCCAGCACGGCAGGAGCAGCGCAGCATGGGGGAGGAGCGGGCATGGACGGGGACGGGATGCGCTTCGAGGGGATCGCCCGCGTGCCGGTCACCATCCGCCGCGCCCGCGCCGGGGACCTGCCGGCGCTGGAATGGCACGGCCTGTACACGCCGATGCGCGAGGTCATCCAGTCCGCCTTCCGCGCGCAGGAGCGCGGCGACGGCGCCATGCTGCTGGCCGACGCCAACGGCTTCCCGGCCGGGCAGGCGTGGATCGACTTCGCCCGCAAGGCGCACCTGGGGCTGGCGACGCTGTGGGCGGTGCGGGTGTTCCCCGCCTTCCAGCGCGGCGGGCTCGGCACGCTGCTGATGCACGCCGCCGAGCGCACCGTGCTGGCCCACGGCGTCACCACCGCCGAGCTGGGCGTCGACCGCGACAACGCCGGCGTGCTGCGCTTCTACGCGGCGCTCGGCTACGCCCGCGTCGGCACCGAGCGCGGCACCTTCAGCTACCGCACGCCGGAAGGCCGCACGGTGGAGGTGGCGGTCGACCAGTGGCTGCTGCGCAAGCGCCTGGTGGCGGAGCGCCCGCGGCTGGCGGTGCGGTAGCCGCGTCCGCCCCCTACTCCGCCGCCAGCGCCACCCGCTGCGCCACCCGCCCGTAGGGCAGGAACACCCCTGCCGCGGCCAGGATGCGGCCGAACTCCTGCGCCGAGCCGCTGGCCATGCACAGCCCGACCAGCGGCAGCCAGTGGTCCAGCGCCGCCAGCGCCACGTCCTCGTTGCCGTGCTGCAGGGCGCCCAGCGCCTCCAGCAGGGCCGCCTCGTCCTGGCCGACCATCAGCATCGCCGGGCTCAGCACGGACGGCCGCCGCGCCCCCTCGGCGGCGAACACCCCCAGCATGGCGAACAGCGGCAGCAGCGCGTCGGCTGGGATGCCGGCGGCGCCGAACGCGGCGCGGATCGCCGCCATCGAGCGGACCGTGCCGCCGCGGAACCACAGCCGCACCGCCATCAGCACTGCGTATTCGCCCTCGGTCAGGTCGTGCACCGTCATGGACATGCTGTTTCCCCTGTCGTTGTGGGGGCATCCTAGCGCATCGTTTTCCTAAATGCGAGTCATTATCATTTGCATTCGTGCGCGAACGAGGGAGGCCTGTGACAAAAGAGGTACCGGAACGTCCGGGCAAGGTCGCGTTAACCTTGTTCGGAAATCCTGGCCCCGCTCGACGTGAGGGGCTGGAATCGATGATGCGCAAGCTTGCCAAGGGTCTCCTGGGTCTCCTTCTGGCCGGTGTGGTGGCCGGCGCCGCCGCTCCGGCGGACGCGCAGATCCGCTTGAACGCCGCGTACGGCGACGGTTCGCTGCAGGGGCCGGGCAAGTCCCGCGGCGCGGTGATCTGGAGCCACGGCCGCGCCGTCGAGTACGAGGACTCCACCGCCCCCACCCCGCTCTACATGCAGGCGCTGCGCGACGCCGGCTGGGACGTCTACCGGCTGGACCGCATGCGGGTCAGCGACACGCTGCCCAACAGCTCCCGCGCGCTGGCCGAGCACGCCGAGCACCTGAAGACCCGCGGCTATCAGCGCGTGGTGCTGACCGGGCAGTCGTTCGGCGCCTTCATCTCGCTGCTGGCCGCCGGGCGGACCGACAAGATCGACGCGGTGGTCGGCACCGCGCCGGCCGCCTTCGGCAACTTCTCCGAGGCGTACGACTCCTACCGCGACAACGCCACCCAGCTGTGGCCGATCCTGCGCAACGTGCGCTCGGCGCGGGTGATGCTGTACTTCTTCCACGGCGACGACTTCGATCCGGGCGGGCGCGGCGAGCAGGCGCGCACCATCCTGGCCGGCCGCGGCATCGACAACGTCATCGTCGACCAGCCGGCCAGCCTGACCGGCCACGGCGCCGCCAACTCCGGCCTGTTCGTGCGCCGCTTCGGCTCCTGCATCATCCGCTTCGCGGACGCCCCGCCGAAGGCCGGCGACCCGCCCTGCGACGAGGCCTGGGGCCGCAGCCCGAGCCCCGGCCTGCTGCAGGCCAGCGCCGGCAGCGCGCCGACGTCCACCCCGCAGCCCGGCAAGTCGGGCAGCCTGGGCCCCTTCCTCGGCACGTGGTACGGCACCTATGTCAACGGCCGCGAGGTGATGCTGCGCGTCCAGCGCGGCGAGGCCGACAACGCCAGCGCCGACTACGTGCTCGGCCCCGGCGTCGAGCCCGAGCAGGGCCTGGAGCACGTGCGCCGCAAGGGCCGCGTGGTGGAGGAGGAGCTGGTCTTCGACGAGAAGGGCCGCAACGTGCTGCGCTACTACCTGCGCCCCGACGGCAAGCTGGCCGCGACGTGGCTCGACAAGTCCGGCAAGGGCCGCCTGGACACCGTGCTGCGCCGGGTGGACTAAGATCCCCTCTCCCCTCCGGGGAGAGGGTTCGTCACCTCTCCCAGCGCGCCGCCGCCGCGTCGTCGCTGCCCTTCGCCTCAACCCAGCGCTCGCCCTCCGGCGTCGCCTCCAGCTTCCAGAACGGCGCCCTGGTCTTCAGCCAGTCGATCAGGAAGTGGCAGCTCTCGAACGCCGCCTCGCGGTGGGCCGAGGCGGTGGCGACCAGCACGATGCGGTCGCCCGGTTCCAGCCGGCCGTAGCGGTGGATGATCAGCACGTCGTCGAGCGGCCAGCGCCGCCGCGCCTCGGCCTCGATGGCCTCCAGCTGGCGCTCGGTCATGCCGGGATAATGCTCCAGCGACATCGCCGAGACGGCCTCGCCGCCGGCCATGTCGCGGACCAAGCCCAGGAAGCTGGTCACCCCGCCGATGGCGGTCTTCCCCGCCGTCAGCGCCGCCAGCTCGGATCCCACGTCGAAGTCCTCGCGCTGCACCCGCACGCTCATGACATGCCGCTCCCACCCGTTTCGCCCGCCCCGAAGCGGAGCGCGTTCAGCGTGAACCCCCAGGTCGAGGTGACCCAGATCTCCTCCTCCGGCCGCAGGTTGCGGTCGCGGATGGCGAGGCACACCCGCCCCATCACGAACCCGAACAGCACCAGCCCCAGCTCGTCCACCCAGTCCTCCAGCGCCGCGCACAGCGCCACCAGCTCCGGCGCCGCGTCGGGCTCGCGCGCCCTCAGGAACGCGCGGTCGGCGCCGTAGTCGCGCAGCAGCACCTTGGCCTCGGCGCGCAGCCGGGCGCGGTTGCGCCCGGGGTCCCCGTCGAAGCGGATGCGCTCGGCCAGCGCGTCGAGGCGCGGCAGGAACATGATGCGCACCACCTGCGTGCGTTCGGTCACCACGCCCGCGGCGCCGGCGTAGACGCCGTCCACCTCGTACATGGTGTAGCCCTGGATGCCGCCCTCCAGCCGCCCCGCGATCGCGTCGAGGTCCGCCACCAGATCCGGCCAGTGCCGCTCCAGCAGGCGCACCACGTGCTCGCGGTTGTGCGGGTCGGCGAGGTAGGCGCGGATCCTCGCCGCGTCGAAGGCGTCGGTCAGCGTGTCGTACAGCACGCCCTGGAAGTCGGCGCGCTTGGGCAGGTACAGCTCGACCAGCACGCCGTGCTCCGGCGGCTGGAACAGGTATTGCCGGCCCTGCGCCACGCCCTCACCCCCCGGTGACCGGCGGGAACAGCGCGACCTCGTCGTGCGCCCCGACCGGGTGGTCGAAAGGCACGTGCTCCTGGTTCACCGCCACCTTGACGACGGCGGTGTTGGCCAGCGCCTCCGCGTGTTTCGGCCCGCGCGTCTTCAGCCACTCGACCAGGGAGCCGACGTCGGTCACCTCGGCCGGCGGTTCGACCTGTTCCTGCGCCACGCCGATCTTGGTGCGCAGCCACGCGAAATACAGAACCTTCATCACCGACCTCGCTATCGGACTTCGCTATCGAACTTCGCTCAGGGGCAGGAACTCGACCGTTTCGCCGGGTTCCAGCCGGGACAGATCTTCGGGCAGCTCGACCAGCCCGTCGGACTCGACCAGCGACGACAGGATGCCGGCGCCGTCGCGCGGGTGCTTGACCGCCGTCAACGCGCCGTCCTCGCCGCGGACGAGCGTGGCGCGCACGTACTCGCGCCGGCCCGCCTTCTTCTTGTAGGCGAAGGCTGCCTTGACCGGAAACAGCCGCGGCTCGGACTCCTCCGCCCCCATCAGGCGCAGCAGGATCGGCCGGGCGATGCGCAGGAAGGTGACCATCACCGCCACCGGGTTGCCGGGCAGCCCGACGAACGCCGCGCCCTTCACCTGCCCCAGCGCCACCGGACGCCCCGGCTTGATGGCGAGGCGCCAGAAATGCAGCGAGCCGAGATGCTCCACCGCCGCCTTGACGTGGTCCTCCTCCCCCGTGGACATGCCGCCGGAGGTGATCAGCACGTCGTGGTCAGCCGCCGCGCGCTCCAGGGCCCCGGTGACGGCGTCGAGCCGGTCGGGGAGGATGCCGAGGTCGGTCACCGCGCAGCCCAGCTGCCGCAGCGCCGCGATCAGCGCGAAGCGGTTGGCGTCGTAGATGCAGCCCTGCGGCAGGTCCTGCCCCGGCTCGCGCACCTCGTCGCCGGTGGAGAACACCGCGGCGCGCAGGGGCCGGCGCACGCTCAGGTCCTTGCGCCCCAGCGAGGCCGCCAGCCCGACGTCCTCCGGCCGCAGCCGCCGCCCGGCGGCCAGCACGACGGAGCCGCGCGTCACGTCCTCCCCCGCCTTGCGGCGGTTGGCGCCGCGCTTGATGCCGGCGGGGATGGCGACGCTGCCGCCATCGCCATCGCTTCCGATGGGCCGGCAATCCTCCTGCATCAGCACGGTGTCGAAGCCGGCGGGCATCGGGGCGCCGGTGAAGATGCGCACCGCCTCGCCGCGCCGCCCCTCGCGGCCCAGCAGGTGGCCGGCGGCGACGCGCCCGGTGACCGGCAGCACGGTCTCGCCGTCCGCCCGCAGGTCGTCGAAGAACACCGCGTAGCCGTCCACCGCCGAGTTGTCGTGCGGCGGCACGTCGAACGGCGCCACCACGTCCTCGGCCAGCACACGCCCGAGCGCGTCCGCCAGCGGCACCGTCTCCGCCGCCGTCACCGGGGCGACGCGGCGGCGCAGCAGGTCGAGCGCCGTGCGCACGGGCATGAGGTCGCCGCCGAAGGCGAAACAATCGTCACTGAGCTGGGCCATGGGGCACGCCGGCTGAAGGGTCGCGAATCCCGCGCATAGTGCAAGCGCGCCGGTCCCGGATGCAACCCCCGCGGCGCGTGCGCCCCGACGTCCGCCCCTTTCCCTCAGCCGTCATGCCCGGGCTTGTCCCGGGCATCCACGCACCTGGATCTTTGGAAAAGCCGCGGTCGTGGATGGCCGGGTCAAGCCCGGCCATGACGGCTGAAGAAGGGCCTTACCCCCGCTTCTGGCTGGCCGAGTAGACGAAGTTCTCGAAGCTGTTCTCGCCGACGCGGAACCAGAGGTACGCCTCCTCGCGGAATTTCTTCCAGGGCTCGTAGATCTTAGCGAACTTGGCGTTGGTCTTGGCGATCTCGTCGCACAGCTCGAAGGAGGCCTTGTAGCTGGCCTCCATGACATCGCGCGGGAACGGCCGCAGCTGGGCGCCCGAGGCGACCAGACGGCGCAGCGCCGCCGGATTCTCGGCGTCGTACTTGGCGTTCATCATGACGGTGGCCTCGTGGCAGGCCGCCTCGAACGCCGCCTGGTACGGCTTGGGCAGCTGCTCCCACTGCTGCTGGTTGACCAGCGCCGAGACGTTCAGCCCGCCTTCCCACCAGCCCGGGTAGTAGTAGTACTTGGCGACCTTGTTGAAGCCGAGCTTCTCGTCGTCGTACGGGCCGATCCACTCGGCGGCGTCGATGGTGCCCTTCTCCAGCGCGGGGTAGATGTCGCCGCCGGCGATCTGCTGCGGCACGACGCCGAGCTTGGACAGCACCTGACCGGCGAAGCCGCTGACGCGGAACTTCAGGCCGCTGAGGTCGGCGACGGTCTTGATCTCCTTGCGGAACCAGCCGCCCATCTGGGTGCCGGTGTTGCCGGCCGGGAAGTTGAGGACGTTGTAGCCCTTGAAGAACTCGCGCAGCAGCTCCATGCCGCCGCCCTGCTGGATCCAGGCGTTCTGCTGGCGGGCGTTGAAGCCGAAGGGCATAGTGGCGTCGAAGCTGAAGGTCGGGTCCTTGCCGACGTAGTAGTAGGAGGCGGTGTGCCCGCACTCCACCGTGCCGTTCTGCACGGCGTCGAGCACCTGCAGGCCCGGCACGATCTCGCCCGCGGCGAAGACGCGGATCTGGAACTTGCCGTCGGTGATGGCGGCGACGCGCTTGGCGATGATCTCGGCGCCGCCGTAGATGGTGTCCAGCGTCTTGGGGAAGCTGGAGGCGAGGCGCCAGCGGATCTCGGGGTTGCTCTGCGCGACGGCCGGAGCCGCGACGGTGGCGGCGGCCGCGCCGATGCCGGCGCTGGTCAGGAAGGAACGGCGTTTCATGGGGTGTCTCTAGCTCCCGTCGTCTTGTGGTTGAGGACGAGCCTAGTGGCTCGTTCGCACGCAGGCAAACAACGGAGCCATGCGCATACGGCATGGTATGCCCACCGGAAATGTTGGGCTGCGGACGGTTGACGGCGGTGCGCGACGCCCTGGAGGCCACTCTCCGCGGAGGCGGGAGGGAAACGACCCGCACCGTGGGCGCCCCTTGCCGGACGCCGATCTCCATGATAGGATCAAAGTCCTTTTTGAGCAGGAGCACCCACCCCACACCGGAGCGTGAACTGAACAGCCCCTGCACACTGTTCCACGGTGTTCCAAACTGTTCCATTCGGCCCCGCCGCCGGGCCGCCGCTCCCCTACAGCACCTGCTCCAGCCAGGCGATGAACGGCTCCAGGTCGTGCGCCCAGACCAGGTAGAGGCCGCTGTCCTGCGCCGCCTTCAGGGTTTCCAGCTTGAAGACGCCGGAGATCAGGCCGACCAGCACGACCTGCTCGCCGTAGGCCTTGCGCCACTTCTCGCCCTTGCCGGCGGTGTCGTTGGCGACGCGCTTGACGCTGTTGACCGCCGAGTTGGAGTCCTTCGACTCCACCGCCACGATGCGGCCGTGCCGGGTGCCGATCAGGATGTCGACGCGCCGTCCGTACAGCGTGCACTCGCCATAGTACTGGCCGCTGTCGGGGGCCAGCTTCGGCGCGTTGATCTTGCCACCGTTCGGCGTCGGCACGCAGCGCAGCCCCAGGACGTCCAGGCGGTCCTTCAGCATCTTCTCGACCGTGCGGCCATAGCCGCGGCGCTCGGCCGCCAGGGTCTGCGGGGCGTGCACGGCCGCCGTCATCAGCACGGCGTTGCGCAGTTCGTGGTAGCGCGGCCGGCGCCCGGTAGCGATCCACGGGAAGCGGTGCGGGTCGGCGAGGCGGCAGATCATGCCGAAGACCTGCATGGCGACCTCGTCGCGCAGCAGGTCGCTCTTCTTCAGCCGGTCGGCGGAGCGGGTGACCAGCGTGTACAGGTCGTCCTCGGAGATCGGCGGGCCGGCGACGTAGCGCAGCGCGTCGAACAGCTCGCCGTCGCGCAGGATGCGCCGCACCACGTCCGGGTCGGGGTTTCCCGGCTCGAACGCCGAGACGGCGCGCAGCAGCCGGCGCACCGCGTGCTTGCGCTCGCGGAAATGGCGGAGGTAGGCGCCGGCCGGCTCGCTCAGGCGGCGGTCGACGAAGATGTTGATGGCGGTCCGGCGCTGCTCGTCCAGCATCTCGTCGGGCCAGACGGGCGGGTGCTCGGCCGTGTTGCGAAGCATGATGGGTGGGCTTTCCTATTCCGCGGCGCGCAGCACGCCGCCGGCACGCACCAGCGCCACCACCGCGTCGGGGCGCGGGATGGCCAGGCGCTCGAGGTCGCGCGGCTCGAACTTCGACATGGCCCCGGCGTAGCTGACGCCGGCGTGTTCGGTGAGGTTGCGCTGCAGCCACACCGCGTAGGCGTCGAGCTGCTCGGGCGTCAGGCTGACGCCGTCGCGCACGTACAGGCCGTGCGCGATGTTCAGCATCGGCACCCCCGCCACGTTGCGCGCCACCGCCGGCGCCCGTCGGGCCATGTAGGTGCACAGGATCGGCGCCGGCTCCTTCGGCTTGATGGCGTACCAGTGGGCGCGGCTGCGCGCCGTGGTGCTCTCGGCCGCCCCGGCGCGCTTGGCCCAGGCGATGAAGCGCTCGATGGCCTTGCGCTCGGCCGGCTTGAAGCGCTGCAGGCTGGGCGGCAGGTAGATCACCTTGCGCAAGGCCTGGGGGTCGTCCAGCCGGCCACCGGCGCGGATGATGTCGTGCGCGTCGGTCACCGTGGGCAGCATCACGCTGTCCGGCAGGTCGCGGGCGTGTTCGCCGGCGATCCACACCTGGTTGGCGCCGGTGGAGGTGCCGCGGCTGACGCGGAAGACGGTGCGCAGCGGCACGAGGTCGGGATCGTCCGGCGCCGCCGCGTGGCCGCAGACGAGGTCGCCCCAGCGGTCGCTGGCGGCCAGGGCGGCGCGCTCGACGACTCGCTGCGCGGCGGGGGCGCGCAAGTCGTCCAGGCTCTCGGCGAAGCGGCAGTCGACCGTCTCGTCGGGGGCCGGGTCGGCGCCGCCCACCTCGAATCCGACGATCACCGCGGTGGACATGGTCTCGCCGAAGGCCGGGGCGCGCGGGTCGATCAGGCAGATGCGGCGCACGCCGAGCGGCCCGAGCAGCAGCGTGCGCAGCGCGCCACCGTAGGTGTTGTTCAGCCACTCGCCCGCGGTGACGAAGACGCCGCCGTCGCCGGGCCGCGCCAGTTCCGCCGTGCGGGCGTAGAAGTGCAGGTGCAGCCCGGCCAGCGCCACCGCCCGCCCGGCCGCCGCCGTGGCGCCGAAGCGGTCGAGCACGCCGCGGTACCAGTCCTTCCACGCCTTCTCCAGGTCGTGGTGGCGGACGTAGGGCGGGTTGCCGATGAACAGGGTGCGGCCCGCAATGGCCGGCAGCCCGGCGCGGCGGTAGTCGTCGACGATCACCGTCGCCCGCCCGGTCAGCCCGCGCACCGCGAGGTTGGCGCGCAGCAGCCCGGCGGCCAGCGGGTCGCGCTCGACGCCGATGAGCTGCGCGTCCGGGAAAGCGTCCGCCGCGGCGAGCAGGTAGCGGCCGGAGCCGGCGCCGACGTCCACCACGCGCGCCGCCGTGCCGTGCCCGGCGCCCCAGGCGGTCATGGCGTCGACGATCGCCCACGGCGTGTAGGTGGCGCCGTCCGGCCGGCGCTGCTCGGCGCTACGCAGGACCATCAGCGCCTCGCCCAGCGGGTCCTCGCCGCGCAGGATGGCGGCGCGGGTCCGCGCGACGAGGGCCGGGTCGGCGTCCGGAGTCGGGGCGCCGGCCAGCGCGGCGGCCACCGCGGCGAGCTGCCGTTCCGAGCGGAACGCGCCCTCCTGCCCGCTGATGCTGCTGGATACCATCACCGCCCTGTTGCTCGCCGCGCCCGCCGCTGTCTTGACGGTAAACCTAATACGGCCCCGCGCCGCGAGCAACGCGCGCGTCCCACGATCGCACCGGCGCCGCGCGCTGGCGAAATGCCACATCGGGATGCTCGATTATCTCCGGTAGCCTGCCCTTCCGCAGCGCTAAATTGTCCGGAAGGAAACGCATATGTCCCTTCGATTGCTCAAAGCCTCCATTCTGCCGCTGGCCCTGGCCGTTTCCCTCTCCGCGTGCCAGCAGGAACGCCCCACCACCACCAAGGCCGAGCCGGCCGCGACCATGGCCGCCGCCGCGCCGGTGAAGGTCGACGTCTCCGGCATCAAGCTGCGCGGCAGCTTCAACCCGGAAGAGGTCCTGCTGATCGACGGCGGGCAGCAGAAGACCATGCGCTACATCGCGCCGCAGATCCGCACCGCCGCGCGCGCCCTGGGCTTCGGCGGCGTCGGCCAGTACGCGGTGCTGCGCGGAACCCGCGCGACGCTGCGCATCGCCAGCAAGCGGCCGGTCTTCGTGTTCGCGGTTCCCAGCAACGCCCAGCCGGAGAGCTACTACACCCTCGCCAACTTCGCACAGCGCGACAACGGCACGCGCGAGGTGATCGTCGGCGGCGGCTACATGAGCTATTCGACCGGAATCAACAAGGACCGCATCGTCCTGAGCAGCGTCGAGCCGCTGCCCGACCAGTCCAAGGCGCCGAAGAACTTCACGCTCTACGCCGCCACGCCCAACGCGCCGCTCACCCCGGGCGAGTACGCGATGGTGTTCTACAACAGCCAGATCCGCGCCGCCGGCTTCGCGCCGGGCGCCGACAGCTACTTCGACTTCGGCATCGACAACTGACGTCGCAGGCGCCTGATGGACACCATCAGGCGCCGTCCGCACACGCCGCGTCCCCCTCCTCCCTTTTCCTGACGCCCCCTCCGGAGGATGGAGCTGCCTCAGGATTTCCAAAGACTTGCGGGCCGCCCTATGCCGTTCGGCCAGATTTGGGTAAAAGCCAAGATTTTGAACCGCCTTGCGTCCGGACAATGGCCGTCCCCATGATGGACTCGCCCGCTGTTCACCGGAGGACGTCATGGCGGAAGGACGCCTTGTCTCGCAGATCGAAGACGTCGATCGTCAGATTCGAATGTTGCGAGGCCGCCGCACCCTCCTTGACTTGCGGCGTCTTGAGCGGCTGGTGCTCGACCGCGACCGCCTCCACCACGAACTGCGCCGCCTGCGCGGCGGGGGCTCGCCATGAGGGGCGCGGCCGTGCTGGCCACCCTGCTGCTCGGCGCCTGCGCGATGCAGGACGGGCTCCACGAGGCGCTGTACCGGGTCGGCAACCCGGACGAGGGGCGGATGGGACTGGGCGCGCTGGCGCTGCTGCCACCGTGGAAGGTCCACTCCCCGCGGTCCTGCGCCTGGCTGTCCGTGCCCGGCGCCGCGCCGCGGGCCCGCGACAATTACGCGGCCCTGGCCGATCTCTGCCGCAAGGACGAGCGCGGCGTCCTGGTCGCCAGCCGTTAGCGCAGGGGAACCGCGCGCTCCACGACCAGCGCGGCGATGCCCTCGGCGTCATTCAGGTCGAAGACCGGCACGCCGACCTCCGGCACCGGCCCATCGCTGGCCACCGCGACGATGGTCGGGTCCTCCACCGCGATCAGCGGCTTGCCGACCTCCCGCCGCCACACCTCGATCTTCGGGTGGCGGTCGCGCTTGAAGCCCTCGACCAGCAGCAGGTCGACCGGGGTGACCTTGGCGATCAGCGCCTCCAGCGTCGGCTCCGGCTCGCCGCGCAGCTCGTGCATCACCGCCCAGCGCGTCGGCGAGCTGACCACCACCTCGGTGGCGCCGGCCAAGCGGTGGTTGTGGCTGTCCTTGCCGGGATAATCGATGTCGAAGCCCTTGTGGGCGTGCTTCAGCGTCGACACCCGCAGGCCGCGCGCGATCAGCGCCGGCAGGAGCTTCACGATCAGGGTGGTCTTGCCGCTGCCGCTCCACCCCGTCAAACCGAAGATATTCATGCGGAACGGGCCGTCGTCTTGGTGGCGTGGGGGGGCCGCCGCGGCGGGGCCGCCATCATGTGCCGGAGGCCGACGCGGGTGTAGTCCCATCCGGTGACGAAGGTCAACAGCGCCGCCACCCACAGCCCCAGCGTGCCGATCAGCACCGAAGGGATCTCCGGCGGGCCGTAGTCGCCGACGATCAGGAAGCCGATGGCCAGCATCTGGATGGTGGTCTTCCACTTGGCCAGCCGCGTCACCGGAACGCCGACGTTGAGCCCCGCCAGATACTCGCGCAGGCCCGACACCAGCACCTCGCGCAGCAGGATCACCACCGCCGCCAGCACCGAGACGCCCTTCAGCCGCCCGAATCCGACCAGCATGATCAGCACCGCCGCCACCAGCAGCTTGTCCGCGATGGGGTCGAGGAACTTGCCGATCACCGACTCCTGCTCCCACACGCGGGCGAGGTAGCCGTCGAAGTAGTCGGTGATGCAGGCCGCCGCGAACAGGCCGCAGATGGTCCAGGCCGCCCACGCCTCCGGCACGTAGAACAGCCCGACCACCGGCGGAATCACCGCGATGCGCGACAGCGTCAACAGGTTCGGCAGACTGGTCAGCATGGGTCCCGGCGGCAGGAGGGCGGTGGGGGTGCTCAAGCGCTGGGCATTCTAACCATCCGGATGGAAATGATCGTAGATCTTTTTCGCAACCGTCCGATTGATTCCCTCGACCGCCTCCAGGTCGGCCAAGCCGGCGCGCGACACCGCCTTGCCGCTGCCGAAATGGTGCAGCAGGGCGCGCTTGCGCGCCGGGCCGATGCCGGGGATCTCGTCGATGGGCGACTTGGTGATGGCCTTGGCGCGCTGCGCCCGGTGGGTGCCGATGGCGAAGCGGTGCGCCTCGTCGCGCAGCCGTTGCAGGAAGTACAGCACCGGGTCGCGCGGCTCCAGCTGGAACGGCGCGCGGTCGGGCAGGAAGAAGCGCTCGCGCCCGGCGTCGCGGTCCGGCCCCTTGGCGATGCCGACCAGCGGCACGTCGTCGATTCCCAGGTCGGCCAGCACCCCGCGCACCGCGTTCAGCTGCCCCAGGCCGCCGTCGATCAGCACGAGGTCCGGCCAGGTGCCGCGGGCGCGCTCCGGGTCCTCCTTGAGCGCGCGGGCGAAGCGGCGCTGGAACACCTCGCGCATCATGGCGAAGTCATCGCCCGCCGCGCCCTCCGTCTGGATGTTGAACTTGCGGTAGGCGTTCTTCATGAAGCCGTCCGGCCCGGCGACGATCATCGCCCCGATGGCGAAGGCGCCCTGCACGTGGCTGTTGTCGTAGACCTCGACGCGGTTCGGCGGGCCGTCCAGCCCGAACAGTTCGGCCACGCCCTCCAGCAGGCGCATCTGCGAGGAGTGCTCGGCCAGCCGCCGGCCGTGCGCCTCGCGGGCGTTGGTCAGCGCATGCTCCAGGATGCGGCGCTTGTCGCCGCGCTTGGGGTTGACCAGCTCCACCTTGTGTTCGGCGCGCAGGGACAGCGCCTCGACCAGCAGGTCGGACTCGGGCAGTTCGTGGCTGACCAGGATCAGCGGCGGGGCGGCCTTGTTGTCATAGAACTGCGCGATGAAGGCGGCCAGCACCTCCTCCACCTCCTGCGCCTTGTCGTGGCTGGGGAAGTAGGCGCGGTTGCCGTAGTTCCGTCCGCCGCGGAAGAAGAACACCTGGATGCAGGTGGAGCCGCCCTCGGCGTAGGCGGCGATGACGTCCGCGTCCTCGACCACCCCCTCGATGTTGATGTCCTGGTGCGCCTGGATGGCAGTCAGCGCCTTGATGCGGTCGCGGATCTGCGCCGCGGTCTCGAAGTTCAGATCCTCCGACGCCTGCATCATCTGCTGCGCCAGCTCGCCCTGGATGTCGCGGCTGCGGCCGGACAGGAAGGCGCGCGCCTGCTCGACCTGCGCCTGGTACTCCTGCGGGGTGACGCGGCCGACGCAGGGCGCGGTGCAGCGCTTGATCTGGTGCTGCAGGCAGGGCCGGGTGCGGCTGTTGAAGATGGTGTCGGCGCAGTTGCGCAGCATGAAGGCGCGCTGCAGCGCCGTGATCGTCCGCGTCACCGCCGAGCCCGAGGCGAACGGCCCAAAATAGTGGGCGTCGGCGCCCCGGCTGCCGCGATGCTTCAGCAGCTGCGGGTAGTCGTGCCCCTTGGTGATCATGATGTAGGGGAACGACTTGTCGTCGCGCAGCAGCACGTTGTAGCGCGGCATCAGCCGCTTGATCAGGTTCGATTCGAGGAGCAGCGCCTCCACCTCGGTGTGGGTGTTGACGAACTCCATGGTCTCGGTCTCCGCCACCATGCGCTGGAGGCGGATCGGCAGGCGGTTCACCTGCGTGTAGTTGAAGACGCGCCGCTTCAGGTTCTTCGCCTTGCCGACGTACAGCACGGCGCCGTCGGCGGCGCACATGCGGTACACGCCCGGCGTGGCGGGCAGCGTCTTCAGGTAACCCTGGATGACCTCCACCCCGCGCGCCAGATCGGACACGCGGCGGCGGCGCGGTTTGGACTCGACGGGGGGCTCGGGCGTATCGGCGACGGGGTCTGACATGCCCCGGAATGTCGGCGACCGAGCGTTTGCGGTCAACTGCCCCCTCGCCATAAGCGTTAATACCCCCGACTCACCACCGGCGAGGGACTATCCACCATTCCTGTGGATAAGTGTGTCGATAACCCCTTTGGGACTCACCCCGCAGCAAGGCGCCGCAAGGCCCGGCCAGGAGCTGCATATTTTTTAGGCAATTTAGGCAAGATGTTGATTTCGCTGAGTTTGTCGGTTGTCAAGGCGGGATGGGGAAGCCCTCTCACAAAATTGTCACGACGGC
Source organism: Azospirillum sp. (assembly GCF_050789165.1). Lineage (NCBI taxonomy): Bacteria > Pseudomonadati > Pseudomonadota > Alphaproteobacteria > Rhodospirillales > Azospirillaceae > Azospirillum > Azospirillum sp. The sequence continues at coordinate 20,945 of NZ_JBOZRT010000146.1, read as the reverse complement.
GACATGGCCTCTTGCGGGACGGGGGCGGTCTGTGTAAAAGGCTGCGCCCCCAAATATCCGTGCCGTCACCGTACGGTAAAGAATCCCGCCGGAGGTCGTAGAACGGCCGCTATTCCGACGGCACGAAGCCGCGCGACGCCTGCGCCCAGCCCAGATGCTCACCGCCGTCCAGCGCGATCATCTGGCCGGTCATCGCCGGCGCGGCGATCAGGAAGCGGAGCGCGGCGCAGATCTCCTCCGGGCTCGAGCCGCGCTTGAGCGGCGTGGCCGCCTGCTGGGCGGCGAACTGTGCCTCGGACTGGCGCTCGCTGCGCAGGGTCGGGCCGGGGCCGATTCCGTTGACGCGGATGCGCGGGGCCAGCGCCAGCGCCATGGTCTGCGTCAGCGTCCACAGCCCGGCCTTCGACAGCGTGTAGGAGACGAAGTGTGGGGTGAGGTTCCACACCCGCTGGTCCAGCAGGTTGACGATCAGCCCGTGGTCGCCCTCCGGCACCTGCGCTGCGAAGGCCTGCGTCAGCACGAAGGGGGCGCGCAGGTTGGCCTCCATGTGCAGGTCCCACGACTCGCGGGTGACGCTGTCGGCCTCGTCGCGGACGAAGGGCGAGGCGTTGTTGACCAGCACCGTCAACGGGCCCAGCGCCTCGGCCACCGCCGGCAGCAGGTTCTGGACCTCCGCCTCCACCGTCAGGTCGGCGGCGACGGCGACGGCGCGGCCGCCCGCCGCCCGGATCTCCGCCACCACGGATTCGGCGTCCGCGTGGGAGCGGTTGTGGTGCACGCCCACCGCCCAGCCCTGCGCCGCCAGGTCGAGCGCGATGGCGCGCCCGATTCGCTTGCCGGCCCCGGTCACCAGAGCCGCTTTCCGCTTGATCTCACCCATGGGGCCATAGGTACCCTGCCCCGTCCCAAGGTCAAGTCGGATGGTTCGGCATGCTGCGCGAGGTGTGGGAATACCTGACCACTCCTGCCTCGCCTCTGGCGCGCCGCCTGGGCTACGTGACCGAGGCGGTGGCGCTGGGCGCCCGGCACCGCCGCCAGCGCCGCGCCTGGGCGCCGCATGTGGCGGAGGCGCACCGCTTCGTGCTGGAGGCGGTCGGCAGCGGCGGGCGGCTGCTGGTGGCCGGGTCGGGGCGGCTGATCGAGGTGCCGCTGCCCGAGCTGGCCGAACGCTTCGGCGAGGTGGTGCTGGCCGACCTCGTCCACCCACGCGCCGCGCGACGCGAGGCCCGGCGATTCTGTAACGTCAGTCTGGTCGAGGCGGACCTCAGCGGGGCACTGGCCGGCATACTGGCGGACGTCCCGGCCGCTGGGACGCCGCCCGACCTCGGTCGGTTCGACGCGGCGGTTTCGTGCAACCTGCTCTCGCAGCTGCCGCTTCTGCCGCTGGAGGCGCTGGAACGGCGTGGCGTGGCGGTGGCGGAGCGGGCGGCGTTCGCGCGGGCGCTGGTGGAGGGGCACGTGGCGTGGCTGCGGGCCAGCGCACCGGTGGCGGCGCTGTTCACCGACGTGGAGACGGAGTGGGTCGAGGACGGCCGCGTCGTGGCGCGGGAGGACTCCCTGTGGGGAGCCGCCCTGCCGCCGCCGGACCTGCGCTGGAGTTGGGACGTCGCGCCGCGCGGCGAGCACGAGCGGCGCCGCGACCTGCGGCACCGCATGGCGGCGTGGCGGAACCTCAACGCCGGCTAGGCCGTCACCTTGAAGCCGTTCTGGGCGACCGCGGTGAGGGTGGCGCCGGTGTCGGTGAAGCTGAACTGCGTCTGCGCCGCCACGTACTGGCCGGTCGCCGCGTTGTAGCCGATCGACGACTGCAGGACGCTGTTCGACTTGCCGTCGGCGGTCACGATCATGAAACGGCGGTAGTATTCCTTGTTCGCGGCGCGGGATTCCTCCGACTGGCTGGTATCGAGCGGATCGCCGGTCAGGTGGCCGTTGGTCAGGAAGGTGAAGGAGGTGGTGGCGGACTTGCTGCCGTTCTCGATGATGGTCATCGGCGTCACCTCGGTGGCGCCGGGCGGCATGTTGTCGATGTTGAGGCCGCCGTCGAAGCCAAACAGCTCCGACTCGTTATCGATGTAGCCGTTGTTGTTGACGTCGAAGCCAAGCAGGCCGTAGGAGGCGGTGCCGCCGAAGTCCTTCAGCACGGCCGTCTGCTGCTGGTTGATCAGCGTCTCGTACTGGTCGTAGGCGTACTTCGCGTTCTTCAGCCATTCAGCGTAGGTCTTGCCGGTGTCCGCGCTCCAGGAGGTCTTGGTGACGTAGCCGCTGGCGTCGACGTCCATCTTGACGAACGGAGTCTCGGCCAGCGCCGGGTCGCTGCTGAAGAAGCCATAGGGATTCTGCCCCTTCTGCAACCGGCCGTCGTTGACCAGCAGTTCGCCGGCGCTGCCGTCGTACGGCCGCTCGCCCGCCGACGAGGCGCCCTGCCGGACCTTGACGAAGATGGCGCCGCCGTTGACGGCGCTGGTCACCCCGGTGTCGGGATCGGTGAAGGCGGTGAGCTGCGCCTGCAGGGCGGAGTCGCTGGTCCACAGCTTAGAGAAGCCGGTGACGACGTCGGAGCCGGGCACCGCCGACCGCGCGTCGGTGCGGTTGTTGAACGCCGCCCCCGACAGCTGGGTCGTGCTGTTGCCCTGCGACACGAAGACCTTGCCGCCGCTCGTCGTCGTGCCGGTGGAACCGGTGGTGCCGGACGTCGAGCCGCCCGAGCCGGATGAGCCCGAGGTGCCGGTGGACGAGCCGCCGCTCGAGTACTTCGCCTGCTGTTCAGCGGTCAGCGAATTCCACAGCGACTGGCGGTTCAGGTCGGTGACGCCGCTTGGCAGGTAACCGGCTGGAGGTGTGGAGACCATGGCCCTACGTCCGAGCTGGAGATTTTCTGACTTCGGGAATCATCCTACCCTACCCCGAAATCGCACAGCGCACCATGGGACATTTTGCATAGATCCGTTGCATTTTACGAAAATGCCAATGACGCGAGAGAGGATGCCACTCTCCCAAGGTCGCAGCCCCCTCCCTTCCTAAGTCGTATGGGAAGCTTGACAGATTTAAATTGCATTTTACATGTAAGTGATCGTTGCACGCCCGGGAAAGCGCGGACGGAGCGACGGCGGGAGAAGCAGGCACGCGATGGCAACCATTTCCGCATCACCTCCGGCGACCTACCTGTCGGGGTTGAACGTCTCGGCAGCGAGCAGGGCAAGCCTGTGGTCGCAGCTGACGGACGCGGACAAGCAGCGCTACCTGAACGCCGCCTCCAGCGGCACCGCGGCGCCGACGATCATCAAGGGGCAGGTGATCGGCAGCCCGATCACGACGAACTCCACCGGCGGAACCGGGACCACCGCCGGCACCGGCGCGACCGGCGGAACAGGGACGACCGGCGGAACGGGCACGACCGGCGGCACCGGCAGCTCGGGCGCCATCAACCTCGCCGTCCCAGCCCCGGTCTATCTGGCCGGGAAGAACGTGTCGGACGCCGGCCGCCTCAACATGTGGTCGCAGCTGACCACCGCGGACAAGCTGCGCTTCTATCAGGCCTCGCAGCCGACCACCACCCCGCCGGTCAGCGGGTCGACGGCGGTCGAAGCGCAGGAGAGCGCCAACACGAACACCGGCGGGAGCACGGGAACCGGCTCCTCGTCGAGCAGCGGGTCCACATCGGGAACCGGCGGCACCACGGGCAGCGGGTCGACCACGGGATCCACCGGATCCACGTCGGGCAGCGGCTCGACCGGCGGAACCGGCTCCACGTCCGGCAGCGGGACCACGACGGGTTCCGGAACCACCTCTGGCTCGGGCAGCACGGGCGGCACCGGCTCCACGTCGGGTTCGGGGACGACGGGCGGAACGGGCTCCACCTCCGGCAGCGGGACCACCGGCGGCACCGGCTCGACCGGTGACACTGGGTCGACGGGGGGCACCGGTGGTACAGGTTCCACAGGCGGAACGGGCACCACGGATGGCACGGGCTCTACGGGCGGGACGGGCTCCACAGGCGGCACGGGTTCCACCGGTGGGACGGGCGGAACGGGCTCCACGGGTGGCACCGGCACCACCCCACCGCCGCCGGAGGATGACGACAACGGGCATAGTCATGGACACGGCCATGGCCATGCCTACGGCCACGACCACAACCGCCACAACAACGGCCTGCACCTGGGCCAGTTGCTGGCGCAGTTCCTGGCCGGCAACGACGGGCACGGAATCGGCCGCAGCGACTTCAACACCCGCCGCAACGACGGCAACAACGGCCAGGGGAACAACGGCCACGGCAACGCCCCGACGACCGCCGCCTCGTTCCACGCCGCGGTGCTCGAGGTTTACACGCGGGCGCAGGAGCGTTCGGGATACGGCAACGGGCGCGGCAACGCGTACGGGGTCCGCGGCAACGGCGTGTCGACGAGCGTCTGACCACCGCCCTCCCCGCCGCCTGCCGCGTCTCGGCGGGTCTGCCGATGATACTCTATGAAACGCCCTGAAACGCCGCGCAGCAGCCGGTTTTACGGCAGGCTGTCCACCGCGAGCGGCGGCGCCATGACTTGGTCGGCCAACGCTGTGAGGTTCGGGGAGGCGCAAACGGCCGGGATCCAAGGGCCGACCGGCCCTTGGCGGGTGGGTGCGGAAGGGCGGAGCCCTTCCGCGGTTCCCCTCCCCTACCGCCGTCCCTTCTTCGCCTTGATCGCCGCCTTGCCCGACTTGCTGTAGGGCGCGCCCGGCGCGTTGGCGGGGACGCCGCGGGCGTAGCGGCCGGTGCTGATGCCGATGGAGGGGTTCTCGATGCCGAGGTCCATGGCCTCCAGGCGGCGAATCTCGTCGCGCAGGCGGCCGGCCTCCTCGAACTCCAGGTCGGCGGCGGCGGCGCGCATCTTCTTCTCCAGGTCGGCGATCACGGCCTTCAGGTTGTGGCCCACCGTCTCCGCGCCGGTGTCCACCGTCAGGTGGTCGCCGCGCTCGTAGACGCTGTCCAGGATGTCGCCGATGGCCTTCTTGACGGACTCCGGGGTGATGCCGTGCGCCTCGTTGTAGGCGCGCTGCTTCTCGCGGCGGCGGTTGGTCTCGTCGATGGCGTACTGCATGCTGTCGGTGATCTTGTCGGCGTACAGCAGCGCGCGGCCCTCGACGTTGCGGGCGGCGCGGCCGATGGTCTGGACCAGCGAGGTCCTGGAACGCAGGAAGCCCTCCTTGTCAGCGTCGAGGATCGCCACCAGCGCGCATTCCGGGATGTCCAGCCCCTCGCGCAGCAGATTGATGCCGATCAGCACGTCGAAGGCGCCGAGGCGCAGGTCGCGGATGATCTCGATGCGCTCCAGCGTCTCGACGTCGGAGTGAAGGTAGCGGACGCGCAGGCCGGCCTCGTGCATGTACTCGGTCAGCGCCTCGGCCATCTTCTTGGTCAGCGTGGTGACCAGCACGCGGAAGCCCTTGGCGGTGACCAGCTTGCACTCGTGGATCAGGTCGTCCACCTGGGTCTCGGTGGGGCGGATGATGACCTCGGGGTCGATCAGGCCGGTGGGGCGGACCACCTGCTCGGTGAAGACGCCGCCGGTGCGCTCCAGCTCCCAGTTGCCGGGGGTGGCGGAGACGAAGACCGTCTGCGGGCGCATGCTGTCCCACTCCTCGAACTTGAGCGGGCGGTTGTCCTTGCAACTGGGCAGGCGGAAGCCGAAGTCGGACAGCACGGACTTGCGCATGTAGTCGCCGCGGTACATGCCGCCGACCTGCGGCACCATGACGTGGCTCTCGTCGACGATCAGCAGGGCGTCCTTGGGCAGGTACTCGAACAGGGTGGGCGGCGGCTCGCCGGGGGCGCGGCCGGTGAGGTACCGGCTGTAGTTCTCGATGCCGGCGCAGGAGCCGGTGGCCGCCATCATCTCGATGTCGAAGGTGGTGCGCTGCTCCAGGCGCTGGGCCTCCAGAAGCTTACCGTCGGAGGTCAGTTCCTCCAGGCGCAGCTTGAGGTCGCGCTTGATCTGCTCGATGGCCTGGTGGAGCGTCGGCTTGGGCGTCACGTAGTGGCTGTTGGGGTAGATGCGGACGGCCTCCAGGCTGGCCAGCTTCTCGCCGGTCAGCGGGTCGATCTCGTGGATCGCCTCGATCTCGTCGCCGAACAGGGAGATGCGCCAGGCGCGGTCCTCCATGTGGGCGGGGAACAGCTCCAGCGTGTCGCCACGCACGCGGAACAGGCCGCGGCCGAAGGCGGCGTCGTTGCGCTTGTACTGCAGCTCGGTCAGCTTGCGGCCCAGCTCGGGCTGGGCGATGGTCATGCCGACCTTCAGGTCGACGGTCATCTCGGCGTACAGCTCGACCGAGCCGATGCCGTAGATGCAGCTGACCGAGGCGACGATGATGACGTCGTCGCGCTCCAGCAGAGCCCGCGTGGCCGAGTGGCGCATGCGGTCGATCTGCTCGTTGATCGAGGATTCCTTCTCGATGTAGGTATCGGTGCGCGGGACGTACGCCTCGGGCTGGTAGTAATCGTAGTAGGAGACGAAGTACTCCACCGCGTTGTTCGGGAAGAACGACTTCATCTCGCCGTAGAGCTGCGCGGCCAGCGTCTTGTTGGGCGCCAGCACCAGCGTGGGGCGCTGCACCTTCTGGATGACGTGCGCCATGGTGAAGGTCTTGCCCGAGCCGGTGACGCCCAGCAGCACCTGGTCGCGGTCGCCGCCGACGAGGCCGGCCGTCAGCTCCTCGATGGCGCGGGGCTGGTCGCCGGCGGGCTGGAACTCCGACACCACCTCCAGCGGCCGGTCGGCCTCCAGGCGGGCGAGCGGCTTGCGCGGGATGGCTTCGAGCACGGGGTGCGACATGGCGGGGCCGGGCCTTACGGGTACGGAACAGGAACCGAGTATATGGCGATTCGGGGGGAGGCTGTCGAGCGCGGGCTTGCCCGTACGGGGCGGCGACCGGCAGGAAATCCCCGAATCAATTCCGGTTAATAATGCGCAAGTAATTGCAACTGATGTCGTATGTAAATTGGCCGATAGCCGCTGCCTTGCACCACAATGATTACCTCGCTACGGTGAATCCATGATCGGCGCGAGGACAAAAACCACCCGCGCCACGCTTCGGGATGGGAGAGGACCATGCGGATCGACAACGCCCCGGCGTCGCGCGCCTCCTATGACGCGGTGAGCATCGCGTTTCACTGGATCACTTTCTTGCTGGTGCTGGCGATCTTCGTGCTGGCGCTGTTTCCGGGCATCGTGAAGGGCTCGATCGCGCTGCACAAGTCGCTGGGGCTGCTGCTGCTCGCCGTGGTGCCGCTGCGGCTGGCGTGGCGGCTGACCCTGGGGCGCAAGCCGGCGCACGACACCGGCGATCCGGCCATCCTGCGCCTCGCCGCGTCGGGCGCACACGTGGCGCTGTACGCGCTGCTGATCGTCACGCCGCTGCTCGGCTGGCTGTTCGCCGACACCAAGGGCATGGAGCTGAAGTTCTTCGGCGCCGACATCCCGGCGCTGGCGCTGTACGACCGCGCCTTCGCCTGGATGGTCTACGCCTGGAAGCAATGGATCGCCTACGGGCTGCTGGCGCTGATCTTTGCGCACGCCGCCGCCGCCATCGGCTACCACGCGGTGATCCGCAAGGACGGCGTGCTGCGCTCCATGATGCCGCACCGCGCCACCCCCAGCGTCCCCGCCTGACCCGCGCTCCCCCAAGGAAGCCTTGCCCATGCGTTCCGTTCGCCCGCTGCGCGGCCTGTGCGCCGCCGCCCTGATCGCCCTCGCCACTTCCGCCGGCCCCGCCGCGGCGCAGGTCAAGGACCTGGAGGCCTACGCCGCGGCGCTCGCCGCCTCGCTGGCCAAGGCCTGCCCGATGGCGCCGCCGGGCGACACCGCGGCGCACGAGGCCTGCCGCAAGGCCATCGGCCTGGGCGCCGAGGCGAGCATGCGCGACTACACCTTCCAGTTCGGCGGCGATCAGGTCGGCAAGCGCATGAAGGACAAGAAGACCTCGGTCTTCCGCGGCGACCTGTACCAGGACCTCTACATGTCCCTGTACATGTACACCGGGAAGTACAAGGTGTTCACCGCGCCGGACGGCGAGCGCGGCATCGCCGTGCAGGCCTATTTCCGCAACACGCTGCCGCCGGGCCGCTACCCCTACCCGTTCTGGCACACCGACGGCGACGCCAACGCCAACGACAAGTGGGACGCCTACGAGACGGCGAACGAGCTGCGCTTCTACTTCGACAGGAACGGCCGGGTGTACTACGCCTCGCGCTCCGACGCCGGCTCGGACGAGAACCGCGGCCCGTACGGCCACGTCGACCGCCCGACCTTCGTCGGCGAGTGGATGTGGCGCGACGACCAGGGCGTGGCGCAGCCGGTGGTGACGCTGTTCTCCGAGGCCTACAGCCCGGACAACCCGCACCTGCCGACGCTGGACGCCGCCTACCGCAAGATGGCGATCAACTTCCGCAACGCCGACTGCACGGTCTGCCACCAGCCGGAAGGCCATCGCAAGATGAACAAGCTGACCCTGCTGCAGACTCCGATGCACGCCGCCACCAGCATCGACGCGGTGCTGGACGAGGTGCGCAGCGGCAAGATGCCGGTGGACGACTACAACGACCCGAAGCCGCTCGACCCGAAGCTCAAGGCATCGCTGCTCACCGACGGCGAGGCGTTCCGCAACCTGATCACCACCGCCGACGCCTGGGAACGCACCAACGGCCGTCCCAAGGCGCGCAAGCTGGTGGCGAACTGAGGCGCGGTAGCCTTCACGCCTCCACCGTTTCCTCCTGCGCCCGCCTGGCCTCGGCCAGCCGGCGGTTGATCGCCTCGACCAGCGCCTGGGGCGTGTAGGGCTTGTGGAAGATGGCGCAGGCCTCCAGCGCCGCCTCCTCGGCGATGGCGGCCTGGGTGTCGCCGGTCACCAGGATCGCCGGGATGAAGCGGTCGAAGCGGGTGCGCGCGGTGCGGATGATGTCCAGGCCGGACGCGCCGTCCGGCAGACGGAAGTCGGAGACGATCAGGTCCGGCTGGCCGCGCTTCAGCGCCCACTCGGCCGAGCGCCAGTCGTTCGCCGCCAGCACGCGGAAGCCGGCGCCCTCCAGGATCGAGGACAGCGCCATCGCCTGCATCGGGTCGTCTTCGACCAGCAGCAGGCTGGCGCCCTCCACCGCCGGGGCCGGCAGGTCGAGCGACGGCTGCACCTGCACGGCCGCGGGCGGCAGGCACGGCACCTCCACCGAGAAAGCGGAGCCATGGTTCTCCCGCGAGCGCAGGCCGAGCCGGTGGCCCAACAGCTCCGCCGTGCGCGCCACGATGGCGAGGCCGAGGCCCATGCCCTTGGAACGGTCGCGCTCGGGGTTGGAGAGCTGGCGGAACTCCTCGAAGATGACCTCGCGCATCGCCTCGGGCACGCCGCAGCCGGTGTCGTAGACCACCACCCGCACCACCCGCCCGCCACGCCGCAGCCCGACCAGGATGCCGCCCGACGGCGTGTAGCGCAGCGCGTTTGACACCAGGTTGCGGACGATGCGCTCCAGCAGCACCGGGTCGGACACGGTGGCGCAGGGGAAGGTGCGGGCGCGCAGGCTCAGGCCTCTGCGCTCCGCCTCCGGCGTCGCCTCGGCGGCGATGCGGGCGACCAGCTCGTCCAGGCGGAACACCTGCCCGGACACCGTCACCTTGCCGCTCTCCAGCGCCGCGAACTCCATCAGGCGGCCCAGCATGCGCTCGGTGCTGTCCAGCGCCTCGCCCATGCGGCCGGTGACGCGCACCAGCGACGGGTCGGACGCCGCCTTCTCGGTCAGCAGGTAGAGCAGCAGCCGCAACGCCTGGATCGGCTGGCGCAGGTCGTGGCTGGCGGCGGCCAGGAAGCGGGTCTTGGCGTCGTTGGCGCGTTCCGCCGCGCGTTGGGCGAGCACGTGCTCGGTGACGTCGTAGGCGACGCCGGTCAGCCCTTCCACCGCGCCCGTCGCGTCGAGCACGGGCTCAACCACCAGGTCGACATGGCGCTCCTGCGCCCGGCCGGGGACGCGCACCGGCACATCGACGCGACCGCCGCGCCCCTGGTCCCAGACGCGCCGGTACAGGCCGTTCAGCACCGCCGCGGTGACCGGCTCGAACAGTTCCTCGCTGCGGCGGCCCAGCACCTCGGCGGCGTCCAGCCCCATCGGCCCGGCGCTGAGCCAGGTGTAGCGGAAGCCGGCGTCCAGCCGGAAGGCGATCAGCCGGCCGACGGTGGTGGCGAGGCGGAAGTCCTGCTCGGTGCGCTGGGCGTCGTCGCGCAGCCGGCGCTCGCGTTCCGCCGCGGCGTCGGCGAGGCGGCGGGCGGCGCGGCGCATGGCGTCCACCGCGGCGTTCACCTCCTCCACCGGCGAGGCCGGCGCCTCGGGCATGGCGGCATCGCCGGCGCCGGCGCGGTTCATGGCGTCCGCGGCGCGCCCCAGCGCCAACATCGGCTGCACGATGCGCTGGCCGTGCACCAGCGCGAACCCGACCGACAGCAGCAGCACCGCGGCGCTGCTGGTCAGCCCGTAGCCCAGCGTGCGCCACAGCCCGGCGTCGAGCACGTCCACCGGAGCGCCGAAGGCCAGCGTCCACGGGCCCATGGCGGAGCGGCGGAAGGCGACCTCCACCCGGTCGCCGTCGCCCCCGTCGCCGGTCAGCGTGCCCTCCACCGGACCGCGGCTGCCCTCGACGAACCAGCGCGCCGCCGGCTTGCCGATGCTTTCCTCCAAGTTGCGGGCGCGGGCAACGATGGTGCCGGCGCCGTCGATGATGGCGCCCTCCCAGCGCTCCGGCACCCGCTGCTGCAGCAGGATCTCGCCGAGGCGCTCCGGCGCGATGCCGGCGGCCAGCACATAGCGCACCGCACCCTGCACGAACACCGGCGCTGCCGCCGTCACCAGCGGCCGCCGGACCACGTCGCCGTGCAGCAGGTTGGACACCGCCGGCGCGCCGGTGCGCATCACGCGCTCCACCACCTCGGCGCCGATGCCGCGGGCCAGCGCGGCGTCCGGCGACGGCGCGATGGTCAGCACCGGCGCCCCGGAGCCGTCGAGCAGCAGGACCGACTTCCACTCCGGCCGCTCGCGCAGAACGGCGTTCACCGTCTCGGCAAAGCGGTCGAAGTCGCCCTCGGCCAGGCTCCGCAGGTGGGCCAGCGTGCGCAGCGTGGCGAACGAGGCCTCCACCTGCTTGTCGAGCGCCAGGGTGAGCGCGCGGGTGGTCTCGATGAGCCGCTGCCGGGTGTCGAGCCGGCGCGTCTCGGCGTCGCGGACGATGAACCAGCCGCCCAGCACGATGAGCGGCAGAAGCGCCCCCAGCACGAGCAGCACAAGGTGCAGCTTCAACGGTTTGGCGTGGCGCTGGCTCATCGGTCGCGGCGGTCCGTACATCCCGGACGGGAGTATGGGCCGGGCAATCGAGCGCTGTCACCCCGTCAAAAGGCGGTTCCGCAACCCGCGACGACAGAAGCGAAACACAGCGCGGCTCAATTGTTGAGCGTCGCCGCCGGCTCCTCGTAGCGCACCCAGGCGACCTCGGCGACCAGCGGGGTGCCGGGGTAGCGGAACTCCTTCAGCCACGGGCCGTTGCCGACGCCGTTCCACAGCTGCAGGTACAGCCGTCCCGCCGCCTGCGGCAGGTCGGCCGGCGCCGCCTTCACGGTGTGCACCGGCTTTCCGTCCACCATCCAGGTGATGCCGTCCGGGCGCCGCTCGAAGCCGTAGGTGTGAAAGCCCTTGGCGGCGTCGAAGCCGAGGTCGACGACCACGTCGCGGTGGCCGACGCCGTTGGCGACGTAGCCGATCTCCAGCTTGGTGGTGTCCTTGCCGGCGATGCCCAGGGTGACCTCGTCCCACGGGTCGCCGAACGGCCGGCCGGTGAAGCTGGACACCGTGGTCATCACGCCGTCGGCGCGCACCGCCTTCAGGTTGACGCTGTAGGTGCCGAAGCCGTAGTGGCGGTGCGTGCGGTACTCGGCGCAGGCGTAGCGCTCGCGCGTCACCGGCTGGTCGGTGATCGACAGGGACAGGCGGCCGTTGGCCACGATGGTGTTCCGCGCGCTCCAGCCGCAGCCCATGTAGGACCCGTTGCTCCAGCCGTCGGAGCGCTGCCAGCGCGTGGAATCGAAGCCGGAGAAACGATCCTCGAAGCTGCCGCCGGTTCGTCCCATCAGCGAGGCGGCCTTCACCGCCGATCCGCCGAGCACCGCCAGGCTCACCGTCGAAGCAATGAGAAACGCCGCCGTCCGAGTCCGCATCGCCGCCTCCGTCCGTACCGACACCCGGCGGGACATCCCCAACCGGGCAGATCCTCACCCGATATTGCGGGGAGGGTGCGGGCCGGACAACGGAGCGAACGGGGCAGCCCTCTCCGCGGTGGGGCTATCCCCACCGCGGCAGCCGGGGTTACCCCCGGACGCAGGCCTCGTAGTCGCGCATCAGCGTCTCGCAGACGCGGCCCGGGGTGAAGCGGTACTCACCCACCTCGCTCACCGGCGTCACCTCGGCGGCGCTGCCGGTCAGGAAGACCTCCTGGGCGGTCGCCAGTTCCTCCGGCTTGATGTGGCGCTCGACCACCTCGATGCCGCGCGTGCGCGCGAGGTCGATGACGGTGCGCCGGGTGATGCCGTCGAGGAAGCAGTCCGGCGTCGGCGTGTGGATCTTGCCGTCGATCACCAGGAACAGGTTGGCGCCCGTCGCCTCGGCCAGCAGGCTGCGGTAGTCGAGCATCAGCGCGTCCTGGTAGCCCTGCCCCTCCGCCGCGTGCTTGGACAGCGTGCAGATCATGTAGAGGCCGGCGGCCTTGGACGCGGTCGGCGCGCACTCCGGCGCCGGACGGCGCCACGGCGCCCACATCAGGCGGATGCCGGCCATCTTCGCCTCCGGGCTGAAGTAGCTCGGCCACGCCCACACCGCGATGGCGAGGTGGATCCGGCTCTGCTGCGCCGACACGCCCATCACCTCGCTGCCGCGCCACGCCACCGGGCGGACGTAGGCGTCCCGCAGCCCGGCGGCGGCCACCGCGGCGTTGGTGGCGGCGTCGATCTCGGCGACCGAGTACGGGATCTGGAAGCCCAGCAGCTCGGCCGAGCGCACGAGGCGGGTGCTGTGCTCGGTCAGCTTGAAGACCCGGCCGTTGTAAACCCGTTCCCCTTCGAATACACAGCTGCCGTAATGCAGGCCGTGCGTGAGGACGTGGATCTTGGCGTCGCGCCACGGCACCAGGGCGCCGTCGAACCAGATGGAGCCGTCGCGGTCGTCGAACGGGATCATGGTCATAATGGGGTTCCTCTCCTTGCGTGGACGGGATTGTTCGTTTATGTCTGCATTGCTGACCCAATTGGTAACATCCGGACCCGGATTACGTCAACATGGCTGACATAAAGGCAGGCGCAAGCCAGCTATTCCTCCGCGAGGAGGAGCTGCGCACGGGCATGGAGCTGCTGTTCTACGCGTACCGGGAATTCACCGCGGAGCCGGACGAGATCCTGGCGCAGCTCGGCCTGGGGCGGGCGCACCACCGGGTGATCTACTTCGTCGGCCGGCACCCGAAGATCACGGTGTCGGAGCTGCTGGCGATCCTCAAGATCACCAAGCAGAGCCTGTCGCGCGTGCTGGGCGAGCTGGTGCGGCAGGGCTTCATCACCCAGGCCACCGGCCTGCGCGACCGCCGCCAGCGCCTGCTGGAGCTGACGGAGAAGGGTGTCGAGCTGGAGCGCAAGCTGTCGGAGACGCAGCGCCAGCGCATCGCCCGCGCCTACCGCACCGCCGGGGCGGAGGCGGTGCAGGGCTTCCGAAAGGTGATGATGGGCATGCTGGACGACGAGGACCGGGCGAAGTTCGCCCCGCCGGGCGAGGTGCGGGCGGTGGGCCGGCGCTGACGGCGCCGGGGCGGCGGCCGGCCGCCGCGCCCCGTGCCGATCGCTGCGCCGGTCAGGCGGAGCGGATGTTCCCCAGGAACGACTCCACCTCGCGGCGCAGCGCCTCGGCCTGCCGCGACAGCTCGTTGGAGGCCGCCAGCACCTGAGACGCGGCGCCGCCGGTCTCGTGGGCCGCCTGGTTCACCTCGATGATGTTGCTGCTGACCTCGCCGGTGCCCTGCGCGGCCTGCTGCACGTTGCGGGTGATCTCCCCGGTGGTGGCGTTCTGCTCCTCGATGGCGGCGGCGATGGCGGAGGCGATCTCGTTCATCGCGGTGATCGTCGACCCGATCTCCTCGATCGCCGTGACCGTCCCCTGCGTCGCGGTCTGGACGTTGGCGATCTGCGCCGAGATATCCTCGGTCGCCTTCGAGGTCTGGTTGGCGAGCGCCTTCACCTCGGACGCGACGACGGCGAAGCCCTTTCCCGCTTCGCCCGCACGGGCGGCTTCGATCGTCGCGTTCAGCGCCAGCAGGTTGGTCTGGCTGGCGATGTCCTGAATGAGCTTGACGACCTCGCCGATGCGCGCCGCCTCGCCGGCGAGGTTGCGCACCGAGCCGGTGGTCTCCTGCGCCTCGCGCACCGCCTTGGCGGCGATGTCGTTGGAGCGCGACACCTGCCGGCCGATCTCCTGGATCGACGCCGCCATCTCCTCGCTGGCCGCCGCCACCGTCTGCACGTTGGCCGAGGTCTGCTCGGCCGCCGCGGCGGTGGCCGCGGCCTGCCGGTTGGTCTGGTCGGCGAGCGCCGTCATGCTTTCGGCGGTCCGGCCGAGCTGGGTCGACGCCGACGAGACGCTGCCCAGGACGCCGGTGACCGTGCGGTCGAACGCGGAGATGTACGCCTCGACCTGCTTCTGGCGCTCCTCCTTGCGGCGCTGCTCGGAGAGTTGCTCGTCCTGCAGGCGCCGGTTGGCAAGGGCGGCGTCCTTGAAGACCTGCAGCGCGCGGGCCAGGGTGCCCACCTCATCGCGCCGGTCGGTGCCGCTGACCGGCGAGTCCAGATCGCCGCCGGCCAGCCGCTCCATCGCCCTGGTCATGCCGGCCAGGGGTCGGATGACGAAGGCGCTGATCAGCCAGACCAGGAGCACCAGCGTCACCAGGGTGCCGATGCCGGCGACGGCGATGATGGTGGTCCGCGCGCGGTTGGACAGGTCGTTGACGGTCCGCTGCGCCTCGTCCATGTCCCGGATGGTGACGACGACGCGCTTGTCGACGGCCTCGTTCACCCGGCGCCGCGTCTCGCGCCCCTCCGTGGCGGACAGGCGGTAGGCCTCGTCGTTCTCGTTCCGCAGCGCGAGGTCGAGAACCTTCTGCGTCGCCGCGTCGTACGCCTGGATCTGGTCCTTGATCTCCTGGGTGACGCCCCGCCTCTCCGCCGTGTCCGCCAGCGCGATCAGCCGGTCGAGGCGGCTGGCCGCCTCCGCCATGTTCTTGCGGTATTCGGAGGCGTAGGCCTCGATGTAGCCCCGGTCGGTGTCCAGGATGGCGTTCTTCTCAGCCACCGCGGCATCGCCGAGCGCGGCCTTCAGCGCCAGCACGTTCTCGAGCCGCTTGGCGATGACGGTGCCCATCCGATCGGCGCCGTCATCGATCTTGCTCATTTCCGAGACGGAGGTCCAGACGATGAGCGCCAGGACCGAAACCAGTATTGCGATCGGCAGCGCTATCTTCTTCGCTAGCGGCAGGTTCTCCATCCACTTCATCGCACCACTCACCAAATCCATAGGTTGCCGCGGCATTATTTAAGAAGATGTCCGGAAATCGACGACGCCGACACCCGCCCGGAGAGCGCCACAAGGCTCTCCGCAGCCGAAATAAGCGGAACCGACTGCTTGCCGTCGTCGCATTGCGCCGCACCAATGCCTGACAAGCAACACGCATGACATACCTTTGTATGCAGTCTTATTGCGCACTGTTAAGGATCAGTAAAAGGAAGCCCGGAAACACCCTTTCCATGCCTATGAATTTTTCTGTCCCGCCGCGCCCCGGCGGCGCATCCCCTACCGCCCCGTCGTGCCCGCGCGTATAGTCCCGGCCATGACCGACGAAGAAGTCCAGTCCCTGCCCCACGTCCTGGTCGTCGATGACGACACGCGGCTGCGCGAGCTGCTGCGCAAGTACCTCGCCGGCAACGGCTTCCTGGTGACCACGGCGGCCGACGCGGCGGACGCGCGGGCGAAGCTGCAGAGCCTCGCCTTCGACCTGCTGGTGCTCGACGTCATGATGCCGGGGGAGAGCGGGCTGGAGCTGACCGAGTCCCTGCGCCGCGACGGCGACGCCTTGCCGATCCTGCTGCTGACCGCCCGCGGCGAGCCGGACGACCGCATCGCCGGGCTGGAGGCCGGAGCCGACGACTACCTCGCCAAGCCGTTCCAGCCGCGCGAGCTGGTGCTGCGCATCACCTCGATCCTGCGCCGGCAGGCCGCCCCGCCGCCGGCCCCGCCGCCGGCGCAGCCGGTGCGCCTCGGCCCGCTGGTCTACCTGCCCGACCGCGACGAGCTGCGCAACGGCGAGGAGGTGATCCGCCTGACCACCGCCGAGGCCGGCCTGATGCGCGTGCTGGCCGCCCAGCCGGGCGTCACCTTCACCCGCGAGGAGCTGGCCGAGCGCGCCAAGGCCATCGGCAACGCCCGCACCATCGACGTGCAGGTCACGCGCCTGCGCCGCAAGATCGAGCCCGACCCGCGCGAGCCGCGCTACCTGCACACCGTGCGCGGCGAGGGCTATGTGCTGAGGCCCGACGCATGACGGCGCCGGCCGAGACCCAGATGACCTCGGCCCGCGTCGGCCTGGCCTCCGGCGGCGCGCCGTCGGGGCTGAAGCGGTTCCTGCCGCGCACGCTGTTCGCCCGCACGCTGCTGATCATCGTCACGCCGGTGATCCTGGCACAGGCGGTGGCCACCTGGATCTTCTACGACCGGCACTGGGACACCATGACCAACCGCCTCGCCACCGCGGTGGCCGGCGACATCGCCATGGTGGCGGAACTGCTGGAGCGCGACCCCAGCCCGGACAACCGGCAGCGCGTCATCGCCATGGCGGCGCGCAGCAGCGACCTGATCGTCACGCTGGAGCCCGGCCACACGCTGGCCGAGCCGACGCGCAAGCTGCGCGGCCTGCTGGAGAAGACGCTGGGCCAGGCGCTGAACGAGCGCGTGCACCGCCCCTTCACCATCAACACCGAGGTGGCGCGCGAGTGGTACGAGATCCGCGTGCAGATGCCGGACGGCGTGCTGTCGGTGATGTCGCCGGAGCGGCGGCTGTTCAGCCCGACCACCTACATCTTCATCCTGTGGATGGTCGGCTCGGCGCTGGTGCTGTTCGCCATCGCCATCGTCTTCATGCGCAACCAGATCCGGCCGATCCGCCGCCTCGCCATCGCTGCCGACAGCTTCGGCAAGGGCCGCGACGTTCCCAACTTCAAGCCGGAGGGGGCGCAGGAGGTGCGGCAGGCGGCCAGCGCCTTCCTCAAGATGCGCGAGCGCATCCAGCGCCAGATCACCCAGCGCACGGAGATGCTGGCGGGCGTCAGCCACGACCTGCGCACGCCGCTCACCCGCATGAAGCTGGCGCTCGACATGCTGGGCGAGGGGCCGGAGGTCGAGGAGCTGATGACCGACGTCGCCGAGATGGAAACGATGATCGAGGGCTACCTCGCCTTCGCCCGCGGCGAGGGGACCGAGGCGGTGCAGCCCACCGACCTGTCGCGCCTGCTCAACGAGGTGGTCGCCGGCGCCCGGCGCGAGGGGGCCGACGTCACGCTTGAGCCGGCGGAGGACCTGGCCCTCCCGCTGCGCCCGAACGCCTTCCGGCGCTGCCTGGCCAACCTGCTGGCCAACGCGCGCCGGCACGCCGGGCACATCTGGGTGAGCGCCCAGCGCCGCCGCAACCTGATCGAGATCGTCATCGACGACGACGGCCCCGGCATCCCGGCCAAGGCGCGCGAGGACGTGTTCAAGCCGTTCTTCCGGCTGGAGACCTCGCGCAACAAAGCGACCGGCGGGGCGGGCCTGGGGCTGACCATCGCGCGCGACGTGGTGCACAGCCACGGCGGCGACATCACGCTGTCCGACAGCCCCCACGGCGGCCTGCGGGTGCTGGTCCGCCTGCCGGTCTAGGGCCTTACCGGAACGGCAGGAAGACGCCGATGTTGACGCCGGCCGGGGCCGGCGGCGCGTACACCACGCGCGGCGGCGGCGGGATGTAGTAGGCGGGCGGCGGCGCGTAGACGACGCGCGGCGGCGGAGGCGGCATCACGACCACCGGCGGCGCGTAGTAGGCACCCCAGCCGCCGTTGCCGCGGTGGTGCTTGTGATGCCCCCAGCCATGGCCGCGCCCGTGCCCCCAACCGTCGGCGTGCGCCGCCGCGGGGAGCGCCAGGGCCAGCGCCGCGGCCACCGCACCGGCCGCCAGAACCCGAAATCCACTGCTCTTCGACATGATCGTCCACCCGTGTGTCCTGCGGGGACAGGCCCCTTTGACAGCACCAACACGGGCGCGTGAACTTTATTCCCGTACGGAGGAGGTAGCCCGAATTCGCGGCCACCCCTTGCCGGGCCACCACCGCCGCCGCATCCTTGCTCGGCACAACGGGAGGGGGACGCATCATGAAGGTCGGCATCGTCGGGGCCGGGTTCGTCGGCAGCACCGCGGGGTTCGCCATGGTGATGACGGGCGCGGCCAGCGAGGTGGTGCTGGTGGACGCCAACGCGAAGCTGGCGCTCGCCCAGGCGCACGACATCGCGCACGCCGTGCCCTTCGCCCACGCCACCGTGGTGCGGCACGGCGACTACACGGAATTGGACGGCGCCGGCGTCGTCGTGCTGGCCGCCGGGGTCGGGCAGAAGCCCGGCGAGACGCGGCTGCAACTGCTGGAGCGCAACGCCCGCATCTACGCGGACATCATCCCCAAGGTGCTGGCGGCGACGCCCGACGCGGTGCTGCTGGTGGCCAGCAACCCGGTGGACGTGATGACGCAGATCGCCACGCGCATCTCCGGGCTGCCGGCCGGGCGTGTGGTCGGATCCGGCACCATCCTCGACACCGCGCGCTTCCGGGCGCTGCTGGGAGCGCGGCTCGGGTTGACGCCGCGCTCGGTGCACGCGGTGGTGGTCGGCGAGCATGGCGATTCCGAGGTGCTGCTGTGGTCCGGCGCCACCGCCGCCGGGCTGCCGGTGGAGGATTTCGCCGCGCAGACCGGCCGGCCGATGACCGCCGGCGACCGCGCCGCCATCGACGACGGCGTGCGTCGCGCCGCCTACCGCATCATCGACGGCAAGGGCCACACCGCCTTCGGCATCGGCGGCGGGCTGGCGCGATTGGTCGCGGCGATCGGCGGCGACGAGCGGGCG
The DNA here is from genome assembly GCF_050789165.1 of Azospirillum sp. NCBI lineage: Bacteria > Pseudomonadati > Pseudomonadota > Alphaproteobacteria > Rhodospirillales > Azospirillaceae > Azospirillum > Azospirillum sp. The sequence goes on along the minus strand of NZ_JBOZRT010000146.1, from coordinate 1,711 downwards.
GTGATCACCTGCTCGATCCTCAACCCGGACGTGGCCGGTGTGCCGGAGGTGGCGCTGTCCCTGCCGCGGGTGGTCGGGGCCGGCGGCGTGCTCGGCACCGTCATGCCGCCCCTGACGGCCGAGGAGGAAGCGGCGCTGAAGCGCAGCGCCGAGATCCTCAAGGACGCCGCGGTGTCGGTGGAGGGCGCGCTGTAGCACCCTCCCCTGCACTTCTCAGATCGTCATCCCCGCGAAGGCGGGGATGACGATCTGAGAGATGCGAAACGGCGACGGCGAATTCCGAAGCCGCGCTCAGCGCCTCTGGAGACAAGCCCGCCCCTCCCCCATCCGGGGGAGGTTTTATCCAATTTGTCCGACCATTGACGGACTGTGCCCGAAAACCATGGGTCTGCTAACCTTTCGGATGGGTAGGAAACACACGCCTTCCCGGCCAGAGAGCGGGTTTACAAACAAAAATTTCGCGGCGAACGCGGCATCCTCACGGCGGCGAACCTCCGTTCGCCCGCTGTCGCAACGATAACGCTGCAGGTCAAGGGCTCGACGACCGTCGGGGCGCGTCCGCGCCGCCCGGCGCTGTCGCCGTACGTCCATGGCCTCGCTCTGCTCTGTCCGGTGTCGCGCGTGCGCTCCTGCCCGAGGTCCACCTGGGGCATGACGAGACGAGGTCCGAACCGATGAACAGCGACGAGCGCCGGCCCGGCATCCACCGACGGGATTTCCTGTTCCGCACCACCAGCGGCGTCGCCCTGGGCGTTGCCGCCGCCGTGACGGCCGCCCCCGCGTCCGCCCAGGCGGCCGAGGCCGCTCCGGAGTCCGGCTACCGCGAGACGGAGCACGTCCGCACGGCCTACGCCCTCGCCCGCTTCTGAGGAGCCCCGCGATGCTGAAGAAGAAGACCACCGCCACCAGCGCGGGCCGCACCCTCGCCAAGGCCGTCTCAAACCTGACCGGCTCCACCGTCGATCGCCGCGCCTTCCTGCGCTCGTCCGGCCTCGCCGCCGGCACCGCCGCAGTCGGCCTGCCGCTGGCCATGGTCCGCAAGGCCGAGGCCGCCGCGCCCGTGGCGCCGGCCGGCGCCCCCATCAAGCAGGTGAAGACCATCTGCACCCACTGCTCGGTCGGCTGCACGGTGGTGGCCGAGGTGCAGAACGGCGTGTGGATCGGCCAGGAGCCGGCGTTCGACAGCCCGCTGAACCTGGGCGCCCACTGCGCCAAGGGTGCGGCGGTGCGCGAGCACGCGCACGGCGACCGCCGCCTGCGCTACCCGATGAAGCTGGTGGACGGCAAGTACACCCGCATCTCCTGGGACCAGGCGATCCAGGAGGTCGGCGACAAGCTGCTGCAGATCCGCGAGACCTCCGGCCCCGATTCCGTCTTCTGGCTCGGCTCCGCCAAGTTCTCGAACGAGCAGGCCTACCTGTTCCGCAAGTTCGCGGCGTTCTGGGGCACCAACAACGTCGACCATCAGGCCCGCATCTGCCACTCGACGACGGTGGCCGGCGTGGCGAACGTCTGGGGCTACGGCGCCATGACGAACTCGTACAACGACATCCAGAAGTCGCGGGCGATGTTCTTCATCGGCTCCAACGCTGCCGAGGCGCATCCGGTGGCGATGCTGCACGTCCTGAAGGCGAAGGAGCAGAACAACGCGCCGCTGATCGTCGCCGACCCGCGCTTCACCCGCACCGCCGCCAAGGCCGACGAGTACATC
>NZ_JBOZRT010000145.1:0-9222 GCF_050789165.1 Azospirillum sp. | reverse complement strand
GCTGGCGGCCAGCCCGTCCTTGTAGTTCACGGTGGAGTAGGCGACCTCGACCAGCACGTCGTTGTCGGGCAGGTCGGCCAGCGTCAGCTGCTTGAAGCCGCCCTTCGGCTTGCCGTCGGCGTCCTCGATGAGGAACGCGGTGAAGCTGTCGGCCATGTCTCTCGGTCCTCCCGGTTGGCGCGGTGTTCAGGCAACTATGCCATGGCGCCGCCGCGCGGCAACCGGGGCGGACGAAAAACGCCGCCGGAGCGGGGCTCCGGCGGCGTTTCGTCGCGATCGGCAAGGACCCGATCAGAGACAGACCCGATCAGAAGGTCAGGCGGGCCTGCACGCCGATGATGTCGATCGAGTTCTCGTACTTGACGTTCAGGTTGCCGCGGCCGCGGTTGGTGCCGGTGCCGGTGTCGCGCAGGGCGACCTCGGCGTCGCGCACGAAGACGTGGCTGTAGGCGGCGTCGAGCTGCAGCCACTCGGTGACCTTGTAGCCGGCGCCGATGGAGAGCCAGTAGCGGTCCTGCTCCGGGATGCGCGGGGTGCGGTGCTCGGTCCCGACCGAACCCTGGTCGAAGGCGATGCCGCCGCGCACGGTCAGCGCGTCGGTCACCTTGTACGCGGTGCCCAGGGAGACGAACCAGGTGTCCTTCCAGCGCTCGTCGGTGATCGAGTTGGCCAGGGTCTGGAAGTCGACGTTCAGCTCGTAGAACTTCGACCAGTTGGTCCACTGCACGTCGCCCATGATCGACCAGCGGTCGGTCAGCTCGTGGTAGACGCCGAAGTTGGCGCTGTCCGGCGTGACCAGCTTCGCGGAGATCGACTGGTCGCGGAAGGTGGCCGCGGTCGCCGCCGGGCCGGAGAAATCGGCATCGCCCTTCAGCTTGTGCTTGACCGCCGAGCGGTAGGACAGGCCGACGCGGGTGCCCTTCATCGGCTCGTACATCAGGCCGGCGGTGGCGCCCAGGCCCCAGGCGTCGCCCTGCAGGTCGACGAGGGTGTCGAGCCGGCCGGCGAGCGCCGGGTTGGCCAGCAGGCCGGCGTCGATGGCGGACGACAGCTTCGCCTTGGCGTACTGGATCTGCAGGCCGGCGCCCAGCGTCAGCGTCGGGTGTACGCGGTAGGAGATGGTCGGCGTGAAGTTGTAGGTGCGCAGGTCGGAGCGGATGCCATGGTAGCGGCCGACCCAGTTGTCGCCGTAGTCGGTGACGAGGCCCCACGGGCCGTTCATCGACAGGCCGACGTTGAGGTCCGGCGTGACGGCGTAGCCGATGTAGCCCGAGGGCAGGACCGCGTCCTGCGCGATGTCGCCCGGCGAGGCGGTGCCGGAGATGCGCGAGCCGGTGACCCGGGTGGCGCTGGCCGACTCCACCCTGGAGGTCGGAATGATGCCGGTGACGGTCTGCACGAATTCGAAGTTCTTCACCATGCCCAGCGCGGCGGGGTTGAAGAACATGGCGCTGAGGTCGCCGTTGCCGCCCGCGGTGACGCCGGCGAACGAGGTGCCCTGGCCTGAGACGCTCTGCTCTTTCAGCGCGTAGCCGGCAGCGTGGGCCGACAGCGGCGCGGCGATGGCGGCCGCCGCGGTGGCGGCCAGAAGATACGTCTTGAGCGGCGTCTTGAGCATGCGTTTCTCCCCTGTTCAACGCTTTGATCGTTGCGCGCACTTTCGCGGAAAGATGGGTTGACGTAAAGGGCAACCTACTTCCCATTAGGCGTTATTGGTCCGCTCGGCGGAAGGTTTGTGCCCAAGTGTGTCATTTTGGCAATGAACCGGCTCAGCAACCGTCAATTGCGAGCCCCGCCGGAGGGGGGAGGGCGGTGAACAAGCGCCGCGCGCGGTGCGTTATCGCCCCATGCACAGACGACTCGCCCTTTTTCTCGCCGCCCTGGCCATGCTGGCGGGGTGCGCGAGCTTCGACCCCGGGAACCCGATCAACGGGCGCTGGTCCGTGCAGGCGCCCATCGGGTCCGGCTTCACGCTGGGCACCTACACCTTCTACCGGGACAGCGCGGAGATCCTGGGCATCGACCAGGACGTCGATTACGTCATCGACGGCAACCGCGTGCAGGTCGTCCCGCGCGGTTTCGGCCCGACGCTGGACATCCGCCTGATCGACGCCAACACCGCGGAGCTGACGGTGCCGCTGACCGGCTCACGGGTGACCATGCGGCGGCTGCGGGAGCGTTCCGGATTCTAGCCGAACAGCCCGATCACCCACGCCAGCGCGTGCCGCACCGGGTGGTCGGCGTCGCTCCACACCAGCTTCGCGGTGATGGCGAGCGACGCGACCACCAGCATCGGCCGCACCAGCCGCGCGCCGTTGCGGATCACCATGTGCGCACCCAGCTGCGCGCCGGCGTAGGCGCCCACCGCCATGGTCAGGCCGATGCTCCACACGATGGAGCCGCCGGCCAGGAAGCCCAGCAGCGAGGCGATGTTGCTGGTGAAGTTCAGCACCTTGGTGTGCGCCGTCGCCTTGCGCAGGTTGAAGCCGGCCAGCGCCACGAAGGCCATGGTGAAGAAGGTGCCGGTGCCCGGCCCGAAGATGCCGTCGTAGAAGCCGATCCCCGTGCACACCAGCAGCGCGAAGGCGCCTTCGCCGAGGCGGCGGTGCGCATCGACGTCGCCGGCCTTCGGCGACAGCAGCAGGTAGAGCGCGATGCCCACCAGCAGGAAGGGGATGGCGTCCTGCAGAAAGCTGGCGTCCACCACCTGGAGCACCGCCGACCCGGCCAGCCCGCCGACGAGCGCGCAGGCGATCATGCCCTTCATGGCGCGCGGGTCCACCTCGCCGCCGCGGACGAAGCGCACGGTGGCGGAGAAGGAGCCGAAGCTGGACTGCAACTTGTTGGTGGCGATGGCGGCGGCCGGCGGCAGCCCGGCCCACAGCAGCGCCGGCACCGTCAGCAGCCCGCCGCCGCCGGCCATCGCATCGACGAAGCCGGCGATCAGGCTGACGCCGAACAGCGCCGCCAGGAGGTCGAGACCGATGTCCACGCCGTCAGCCCGCCAGCGCCCCGGCGATCGCCGCGTTGTAGGCCTTCACCGCGGCGCCGGGGCCCTCGGGGCAGTTCCACACGCCGCTGACCACCGCCAGGAAATCGGCGCCGGCCGCGACCAGCGGCCCGCAGTTCTCCGGCGTGATGCCGCCGATGGCGACGCAGGGGATCTCCATCATCTCCGCCCACCAGGCCAGCAGGTCGGGGGTGGCGTGGTACTCCGCGTCCTTGGTGGCGGTCGGGAAGAAGGCGCCGAAGGCGACGTAGTCGGCCCCGGCCTCGCCGGCCTCCATGGCGAGGTGCCGGCTGTCGTGGCAGGTGACGCCGACGATGGCGTCCTTGCCGACGATCTGCCGCGCCTTGGCGTAGGGCGTGTCCTTCTGGCCGACGTGCACGCCGTCGCAGCCCATCTCCTTGGCGAGCGCGGGATGGTCGTTGAGGATGAACGCCACGTCGCGCTGCTGCGCCACCGGGCGCAGGGCGTCGCAGGCGCGGCGGACCGCGTCGTCCGAGCAGTCCTTGAGGCGGAGCTGCACGCACGCCACGTCGCCGGCGTCCAGCGCTTCGGCCAGCTGAACGGCGAACGCCGCCGGCTCCAGGGCCGGCGGCGTCACCAGATACAGGCGGCAGCTTTGATCGGTCGGCTGGGCCACCTTTACTCCTTGCCCTGGTAGATCTTCATGATCCGGTCGAGCAGGGCCAGGGCCTCCTCGCGCGGACGCTGGAACGCGTTGCGGCCGATGATCGAGCCGTTGCCGCCGCCGTCGCGGATGGCGCGGGCGTCCTCGAACACCGCCTCCTCGCCCTTGGCGGCGCCGCCCGAGAACACCACGATGCGGCGGCCGTTGAAGGCGCACTGCATGATATGGCGCACGCGCTCGGCCTGGGTAGCGATCGGGATGTTCCTGGACTCGTAGACCTTCTTGGCCTCGGCCTGCTCGAGGTGCGCGCTGGGCAGCTTCACCTTGATGATGTGGGCGCCGAGCAGCGCCGCCATGTGGGCGGCGTAGCCGATGACGTCCATCGCCAGCTCGCCGTCCTTGGTGACGTCGCCGCCGCGCGGGTAGGACCAGATCACCGTGGCGATGCCGGCCGCCTTGGCCTCCGCCGACAGCTCGCGGATCTCCTCGTACTGGTCGTACATGGCGTCCGAGCCGGGGTAGATCGTGAAGCCGATGGCCGATGCGCCGATGCGCAGCGCGTCCTTGACCGAGGCGGTGACGGCCTGGTCGGCGCCTTCCTTCTGGCGCGACAGGCTGTTGGCGCTGTTCATCTTAAGGATCAGCGGGATCGAGCCGGCGAAGGTCGACGCACCGGCCTCCAGCGAGCCGAGCGGCGCCGCGTAGGCGTTGCAGCCCGCGTCGATGGCCAGCTGGTAATGATAGTGCGGATCGTAGCCCGGCGGGTTCGGCGCGAAGGACCGCGCCGGGCCGTGCTCGAAGCCCTGGTCGACGGGAAGGATCACCAGCTTGCCGGTGCCGCCCAGCTTGCCTTCCATCAGGATGCGGGCAAGGTTGGCCTTGACGCCGGGATTGTCGCTCTCGTAGTTCGCGAGGATCTCTTTGACGCGGCGGGTGAGCTTCATTGTGGCTCGTCTCCGTTGGTACAGATCGGAATTGGCGCCCTCATAGCCCAGCCCGTGCCGCTTTGCAACGGCGGGCGGGGGCGGAGAATCGGCCTATTCCGGGAAGGCGGCGTCGATGTCCCGCGCGCCGTGCAGCACGCGCACCACCTCGATCCCACCCTCGACCGCCCGGTAGAAAATGACGTAGCTGCCATGCGGGTGGCTGCGGAGGTTGGGCCGCAGGCGACCCTGGCTGCGGCCCATAGCAGGGTGCTCGGCGATCAAACGGCAGGTGTCGCGGAGGCCGACGATCAACCGGCGCGCGGCCCTCGGGCTATCGTTGCCGATGTAATCGGCGATCTCGGCAAGATCGATCTGGGCTCGCTGGGCGAATACGGCGCGCGGCACAGGTCAGTCCGCGTCCCGGTATTTGGCGAGCAGTTCATCGAAGACGATGTCGGAATCGATCACCCGCCCCGCCTCGATGTCGTCGATCCCTTCCTGGAGGTCGCGCAGCAGGGCCTCGCGCTTGGCCTCCAAGTCGTCCACCGGCTCGACGGTGACGCGGTAGGGCATGCCGGGGATGAGGTCGCTCTTCAGGCGCGCCTTGATGCTGTCGGGCAGGTCCTCCGCCCGCATCTCGACCGTGATCCTCTCCGGCATGGCGCGTTTGCTCTGGGTCATGGCTGCACTCTAGCAGAACGCGCGGGCGCGCGCACGGGTCCGCACGGGGAGGGCAGGGCGGTCAGCACCACGGCCCCGCGGTCCGCCGCCGCGGCCGCGAGCCGCTCCGCCACGTCCTGCGGCCCGGTGAACAGCACGTGCGTCGCCCCGGCGGCCAGCGCGCCCAGCGCCTCGCCCGCGCGGTCGCCGCAGTCGTGCACCACCACGCACCCGGCCCCCGGCACGGCGGCGCGCGCCGCCTCCGCCATGCGCAGGAGCCACAGCGCGCCGCCGCCCGGCGGGCCGACCAGCACCGCGGGAACGCCGAGCGCCGCGGCGGCTTCCAGCGCGGCGCGGGCATCTTCCAGGCCGTGCACGCGCACCGGCCGGCCGGCGCCGGAGAGGGGAGGGGAAACCCGGATCATGCCCGCGACCATACTTCGCACAAGAGAATTGAGGCAGGTCAAACCGTCGCACCCAAAGGAAGGGTATGGTCCCCGCACCGCTTCCCGAGGGACACGGCGATGATGGAGTACAAGGGCTACAAGGCCCAGATCGATTTCGACAGCGACGCCGGCATCTTCGTCGGCCAGGTCATCAACACGCGCGACGGCATCACCTTCTCCGGCCGCTCGGTGGATGAGCTGACGACCGCCTTCCACCGCGCGGTGGAGGATTACCTGGAGCTGTCCAGCGACATGGGCGGCAACGTCGAGCGGCCCTATTCCGGCAAGCTTTCGGTGCGCGTGAACCCCATGCTGCACCGGGCGATCGCCACCTGCGCCCAGCGCGAGGGCAAGACCATCGGCGCCTGGGTCGCCGACCGTTTGGGCGAGGCTGCGGGTGTCGTCCGCTGCTCGCGCACCAACTGCACGCGGGCCTGAAATCCCCTGTCCCCACCGTAAGCCGTCCAGTCTATATCCACCGGGCGGATGAAACCATCGCCCCGGCACGGCGTTCCAAGCGTGACCTCAACGACCGCGCTCCGGGACTCCAATGAAGGAAAGCGCCTCGCCGCTCATCCGCAAGCTGACCCTTCTGATGCCCCTGACCGAGGAGGAGCGCGCCACCCTGGCGCGCCTCGAATCGGTGGTGCGCCGGGTGCCCGCGCGCGCTGGGCTGTACGTCCAGGGCGAGCCGTACGGGCGGGTCTTCGTGGTGCGCGGGGGCTGGGCGATGCGCTCGCGCACGCTGTCGGACGGCCGGCGGCAGATCACCAACTTCGCCATCCCCGGCGACATCCTGGGCCTGTACGCCAACCTGCTGGAGGTCGCCGACCACTCCGCCGTGGCGCTGACCGACATGGAGGTGGCGGAGTTCGCGCCCGACGCCATCACCACGCTGTTCCGCGACCACCCGCGGCTGGCCGTGGCGTTCGCGTGGTGCGGCGCGCGGGAGGAGTCGATCCTGTCGGAGAAGGCCGCCTGCCTCGGCCGCCGCACCGCGGTGGAGCGCGTGGCGCACCTGCTGCTGGAACTGCTGCGCCGCCTCCAGGTGGTCCGGCTGGCGCAGGGCGACCGCTTCCTGCTGCCGGTCAGCCAGGAGGTGCTGGCCGACACGCTGGGCCTCAGCGTGGTTCACATCAACCGCACGCTGTCGCGCCTGCGCAGCGAGGGACTGATCGAGATGGACGGACAGACCCTCTACCTGAAGAGCGTCGAGGGGCTGGCGGAGACCGCCGACTTCGACGACCTCTACCTCTATTACCGCCGCATGCCGGTGCGCATGCAGCGCCAGCTCGCCGCCGAGTAGCCGGCCCTACAGCGGCACGGTCAGCGTGACGCTCAGCCCGTCCCCGCTGCTTACCTCGACGCTGCCGCCCATCTGGCGGGCCAGCGCGTGCACGATGGTCATGCCCAGCCGACGCTCGCCGTCATCGGCCGCCGGCGGCAGCCCGGGGCCGTCGTCGGCGACGGTGACCGCCAGCTGGCCGGGGGAGGGCTGCGCCACCCGCACCGCGATGCGGCCGGCCCGCCCGCCGTCGAAGGCGTGCTTGAAGCAGTTCACCACCAGCTCCGTCACCACCAGCCCGGTCGGGAAGGCCCGGTCGATATCCAGGCGCACCGGCTCCGCCTCCACGGTCAGCGCCACCGCCGCGGCGCCGTCGTAGAAGCGCGACAGGTTCCGCGCCAGCTGGCCGACGTAGGCGCCGATGTCCAGCGTCGTTTCCCCGGCGGTACGGTAGAGCAGCCGGTACACCTCGGCCAGCACGTCGATGCGCACCCGCAGATCGCGGAAGGCGTCGCGGATCTCGTCCGAACTGGAGCGCCGCGCCTGCATGTCGAGCAGGCTGAGGATGAACTGCAGGTTGTTCATCACGCGGTGCTGGAAGTCGCGCAGCAGCGTCGCCTCGCGCCCCGCCGGGTCGGGCGGCGCGTCGGTGGCGCCAACCGATGGCGTGGGCGGAACGGGGTCGTACGTCATCGAGGCCATGCTCCGCGGAGGGCGAAGCCTCGACCGTAGACACCGTGAGCCTATCCCGCATTAACCTGTGATAGGGTGACTCACAGAGCCGGCACCTCGTGCACATGCACCCGCTTCGCCGCGCACCGGTTCAGGATGCCGAGCGCGCACTGTTCCTGCTCGGGCGAATGCAGGTTGACCCACAACACGATGCCGCCGTGCCGCACCTGCTCGTGGATGGTGCCGACGTACCGCCGGTGCACGCTGCCGCGCAGGTACAGGCCGACCGCGCCGGTCAGCGCCGCCGCCACGGTGACGACGGCGATGGTGCCGGTGATGCCGACGCCCGACGCCGCCGCGACTCCCGCCGCGACCACGGCGCCCAGGTAGACGGCGCCGCCGATCAGCACGCCCTCCGCGTCGCCGACCGACGCTTTGGATATGAAGACGGTGCGCGGCACCTTGGGATTGTCCTCGATCTCCCGCGCGTCGGTGTAGGCGATGCCGAGCGTCCGGCAGCGCTCCCCGTCGGCGATGCTCAGGTCGGCCCGGTTGAAGCCGCATTGCTGCAGTTCGGCGACCGCGCCGTCCAGGCGATCGGGATCGTCGAACACCGCCACCGCTTCCCGCACGCGCCCTGCGGGAGCCGTGGAGCCGCTCATGTCCAGCGCCGCCATGACTGCCCTCCCTTTCGTTCCACAGTGTCCTGTCGGGACGCGCGCGCCTTCCCCGTCGCTCCCGCGATCGTGCATGGGCGCGACGTCAAGCGAGGCATGGCGTTTCTCGGTCTCTCACCACCTCTTCATGCCGTCATCCCCGCGAAGGCGAGGATCCAGTGCCCGCGTCCGCGAGCCTTATGAAGTCATGTCGCCGCTGACGCGGCTCTGTCCTGGATCCCCGCCTTCGCGGGGATGACGGCTGGGGCGGTGCTTTCGATGAACACCAGGCACTTGACGTGGCGTCCTTGTCGATTTCCGCGAATGAGGACGTCAGGGGCGGCCACCCCCATCAACCGTTCAGGTAGAGAGATTTAGTCGCGTGCACGCGTGGAACAGCCCGTACCCCCCAAAGAGAAAAGGCCGCCCCGAGGGGCGGCCTTTCCAGTCAGTCCGGGAAACGGGCTGGCGCTTACTTCGCGTTCACCATGGCGATGGCGGTGTCGCTCATGCGGTTCGAGAAGCCCCACTCGTTGTCGTACCAGGTCATGATGCGCACGAAGGTGCCGTCGATGACCTTGACCTCGTTCAGCGCGAAGATCGAGCTGGCCGGATCGTGGTTGAAGTCGCTCGACACCAGCGGCTCGTCGTAGCAGGCCAGGACGCCCTTCAGCGGGCCGGCGGCGGCCTCCTTGATGGCCTTCTGGATCTCCTCGGCCGAGGTGGCGCGCTTGGCGACGAACTTGAAGTCGACGACCGAGACGTTCGGCGTCGGCACGCGGATGGCGGTGCCGTCCAGCTTGCCCTTGAGCTCGGGGAGCACCTTGCCCACCGCCTTGGCCGCGCCGGTCGAGGTCGGGATCATGTTCAGGGCCGCCGCGCGGGCGCGGTGCAGGTCCTTGTGCATGGTGTCCACGACGCGCTGGTCGCCGGTGTAGGAGT
>NZ_JBOZRT010000144.1:0-20876 GCF_050789165.1 Azospirillum sp. | reverse complement strand
CTTCAGCTCCAGGATCTCGCCGCGCACATCGACCGTGATCTTCTTCGACAGGTCGCCGCGGGCGACGGCGGTGGTCACCTCGGCGATGTTGCGCACCTGACCGGTCAGGTTGTTCGCCATCATGTTGACGTTGTCGGTCAGGTCCTTCCAGGTGCCGCCGACACCCTTGACCTGCGCCTGACCGCCCAGCTTGCCCTCGATGCCGACCTCGCGGGCGACGCGGGTCAGCTCCGAGGTCACCGTCACCAGCTGCTCGACCATGGTGTTGACGTTCTTGGCGGTGCGCAGGAACTCGCCCTGCAGGGGGCGGCCCTCGACCTCCAGCGCCATCAGCTTCGATAGATCGCCGCGGGCGACGGCGCCGATGACGCGCGCCATCTCGGTGGTCGGGTGGATCAGGTCGCCGACCAGCGCGTTGAGGTTGGCCGCGCACGTCTCCCAGCCGCCGGACGCGTTCGACAGCTTGGCCCGCTGGCTGACCTTTCCCTCCTTGCCGACGCTGACGCTGAGCCGGCCGACCTCCTTGGTGAGGGTCTCGCTCAGTTCGACCACATCGTTGAAGGCGGCGGCGATCTCGCCGTCCATGCCGGACAGTTCCAGCGGCAGCCGCGCCGAGAAGTCGCCCTTGCGGAACTGGCGAAGCGCCCGCAGCAGGAGTTGCGGGGTCAGCTGGTCGTGGGTGGCGGTCATGGTCATGATCGATCCGTCCTGATGGGCCGAATGCCCTGTGGGGCCGCCGCCATGAGGCGCGGCAGCCCGGGCTTGTCCTGGTTGGGAAGGGAGGGTTTGGCGGAGCGGCGCCCTACGGCCGCGCCGCTCTGGACGCCTCGGAACCCGGATCGATGCCGGACACCGGATCAGGCAGGCTCTGTCGCATGACTTCTCCCTCGCGCTTTTTCGCGTCGTTTGACTCCGGCACACGACCCCCTGCCCGGGGCAGGATCGCCTGCGGAACGGCCGGCACAGCTAACACACCCGTCAAGACATGAGTAAGTACTAAAAGGGAGACTACCCCCATCGATAAGAATGGTTCCGGTCACGGATCGCAATAATGGTGCGGTTTATTTGATGTATTTTGGAGCGATTACGCCCGCCGCCAGCGCGACAGCGCGGCGGTCAGCCGCTCGAACCCGAGGTCGAGGACGAGAGCGAGCGCCGCGACCACCGCCGCGCCCTGGAGCACATAGGCCTGGTTAGCCCCGTTGAGGCCGATGATGATGGGCAGCCCCAGCGTCTTGACCCCGACGGTGGAGGCGATGGCCGCAGTGCCCACGTTGATGACCACGGCGGTGCGCACCCCGGCGAGGATCACCGGGGCGGCCAGCGGCAGTTCGACCCGCCAGAGGATCTCGGCCGGCCGCATGCCCAGGCCCCGCGCGCTCTCCAGCACCGCGTCGGGCACGCCTTCCAGGCCGGCGACGGTGTTCTCGACGATGGGCAGCAGAGCGTAGAGCGTCAGCGCGATCAGCGCCGGCACCGGGCCGAACCCCATGGCCGGCACGGAGAGGGCGAGCACGGCCACCGGCGGGAAGGTCTGCCCCATGGTGGCGACCGCCTCGACCACGCCGCGGAACTCGGCCCCCGCCGGCCGCGTCACCAGGATGCCGGCGACGACGCCGGCCAGCACCGCCGTCAGGCTCGAGGCGCCGACCAGCGCCAGATGGTCGGCGGTCAGCGCCAGGAAGCTGTCGCCCTCGTAGAGCGGCCGCTCCAGCGCCGGGTAGAGGGCGGTGAACAGCGGCTTCAGCAGCGGCATGCCGAGCACCAGCGCCGCCAGCGCCGAAACGGCGAGCGCCAGCCGGAGCCCGCCGCCCCTCACGGCCGCACCAGATCGCCGAGGTGGAGGACGCCGGCCAGCCGCCCCTGCTCGTCCACCACGGCCAGCCGGTCGGTCCCGCGGCTGACCATCTCCGACAGCGCCCGGCGCAGCGGCGTGTCGCCGGGCAGCGGCTCGCCGTCCGGGACGCTGCCGTTGACAGGCCGGGCGCGCTCGCCGGCGGTCTCGACGGCGAGGCGCTTCAACCCCCACTCCTCGCGGCCGACGAGGTCGCGGACGAGGTCGCCGGCCGGGCGGGCCAGGATGTCCCGCGGCGCCGCGTGCTGCACCAGCCGGCCGCGGTCCAGCACGGCGATCCGGTCGGCGAGCTTCAGCGCCTCGTCCATGTCGTGGGTGACGAACACGATGGTGGTGCCGGTCTGGCGGTGTATGCCCGTCAGTTCCGCCTGGAGCGTGCCGCGGGTGATCGGGTCGAGCGCGCTGAACGGCTCGTCCATCAGCAGGATGCGCGGCTCCGCCGCCAGCGCCCGCGCCACCCCGACGCGCTGCTGCTGCCCGCCGGAGAGCTGGTGCGGGAACGCGTTCCGGAACCGCTCCGGGTCGAGGTGCAGAAGCTCCATCAACTCACTCACCCGGTCGCGCACGCGCGCCTTCGGCCAGCCGAGCAGGGCCGGCACGGTGGCGATGTTGCGCTCGACCGTCCAGTGCGGGAACAGCCCGACCGACTGGATGACGTAGCCCATGCGCCGCCGCAGCTCCTCCGCCGGCAGGGCGGCGATGTCCTCGCCGTCGATGCGGATGGTGCCGGCATCGGGCACCACCAGCCGGTTGACCGTCTTCAGCAGCGTCGACTTGCCCGACCCCGACGGGCCGATCAGCACGCAGAAGGCGCCGTCCTCCACCGTGAAGGACACGTCGTCCACGGCCACCCACGGGCCGAAGCGCTTGGTCACGCCTTCGAACGCGATCATGCCGGGCTCCTCGCCAGCAGGGCCACCGCCAGCCGCAGCGCGCCGTCCACGGCGACCGCCAGCAGGATCACCGGCACCGCCCCCAGCAGCACGAGGTCGAGGGCATTGGCGAACAGCCCCTGGAACATGATGGCGCCGAGGCCGCCGGCGCCGATCAGCGCCGCCACCGCGGCCAGCCCCACCGCCTGCACCAGCGTGATGCGCAGCCCCGACAGGAAGACCGGCAGCGCCAGCGGCACGTCGACGCGCAGGAAGACCTGGGCCGGCGTCATGCCCATGCCGCGCGCCGCCTGCCGCACCGGCGCCGGCACCCCGTCCAGCCCGGCCGCGACGTTCCGCACGATGGGCAGCAGCGAGTAGAGGGTCAGCGCGATCACCGCCGGTCCCAGCCCGACGCCGCTGATCCCCAGCCCCGGCCACGCGCCGGCCAGCGCCGACAGCGGCGCCAGCAGCAGCCCGAACAGCGCGATGGAGGGAATCGTCTGCACGATGTTGAGCACCGGGAACACCACCCGCCCGACGGCGCGGCGGCGCTGCGCCAGCACGCCCAGCGGCACGCCGACGATCAGCGTCGGCACCAGCGCCGCCGCGACGATGACGCCGTGCCGCACCACCGCGTCGGCGAAGACGTCGCGGCGGTTGGCGTATTCCTTTAGGATGGAAAGCTGGTCGAGCTGCCCGGCCAGCAGGGGCGCCGCCAGCAGCAGCGCCGCCCCCATTCCCACCGCAACGCGCGGCGCCGGCCCCAGCCCCAGGCGGCGCACGCCGTCCAGCGCGGCCAGCAGCGCCGCCGCTTCCAGCACCCAGAAGCCGCTGCCGAACGAGGTGCGCGCCGCCGGGGAGGCCGAGGCGGCCAGCTGCGCCGCGTGGTGCCCGGCCAGGGCGAGCAGCCCGGACGCCAGCAGCACGGCCGCGGCGACCGTCGCCGCCAGCACGCCCCGCCCCGGCCGCAGGACCGGCGCGGCGAGCAGCCAGACGCCGGGCAGCACGGCCAAACCCCAGGGCAGCTCCAGCGCCGCCGACAGCGGGATCGGCCGGCCGGACAGCAGCCGGTTCGGCGCGAAGCCCAGGAACGGCAGCGCCGCCGCGGCGGCCACGCCCGCCACGGCCAGCACGAACAGGACGCGGTTGCGGATCATCCGGCCGTCATTTCAGGAATCCCTTGGACTTCAGGTAGGCCGTGGCGACCTGCTTGACGTCCTGCCCCTCGACCGAGATGCGGGCGTTCAGGGTGCGCAGCGTCTCGGCGTTCAGCGAGGCGAAGACCGGCTCCAGCACCTCCTTGATCTTCGGGTGCTTGTCCAGCACCGCGGCGCGCACCGTCGGGGCCGGCTCGTAGACCATCTGCGCGCCCTTGGTGTCGGCCATCACCACGAGGTCGAGGGCCGAGATGGCGCCGTCGGTGCCGTAGACCATGGCGGTGTTGACGCCCGAGGTCCCCTCCGCCGCAGCGCGGATGGTCGCCGCGGTGTCGCCGCCGGCCAGCACCAGGATCTGCTCCGGCTTCAGCGTGAAGCCGTAGGTGCCCTGGAAGGAGGGCAGCGCCGCCGGGCTCTCGACGAACTCGGCCGAGGCGGCGATCTTCGCCTTGCCGCCGCCGGAGACCCACTTGGCGAAGTCCTCCATGCTGGCGAGGCCGTTGGGCGCCGCCACATCCTTGCGCACGGCGATGGCCCAGGTGTTGTTGGCGGGCGCCGGCTTCAGCCAGACCACGTTGTTCTTCTCGCGGTCGAGCTGGCGGACCTTCTCGTAGCCGGCGCCGGCGTTCTTCCACACCGGGTCGCTGTCGATGTTGAAGAAGAAGGCGCCGTTGCCGGTGTATTCCGGGTAGACGTCGATCTCGCCGGCCAGCAGCGCGCTGCGCACGATCTTGGTGGGCCCGAGCTGGATGCGGTTCTCGGTCGGGATGCCGTTGGCCTCCAGCATCTGCAGGATCATGGTGCCGAGCAGGCCGCTCTCGGCATCCAGCTTGGACCCGACGCGCACCGCGTCGGCCGCCTGGACGCTTCCTCCGGCCAGCAGCAGCCCGAGCATGAACGCGATCACCGTGCGCATCTCCACCCCCGTCCTTTCCTGTTCGTGGATCGAAGATGGCCGTCCTTAGGTCCCTCAGCAAGCCGGGCTTTCCGCCGGGTCAGACCCAGCCGCCGTCGACGACGAAGGTCTGGCTGCTGCACATCGCGCTGTCGTCGGCGGCCAGGAACAGCGCCATGCGGGCGATGTCCGCCGGTTCCAGCAGGCGCTTCAGGCATTGCTGGTCCAGGATGCGGCGCTGGTCGTCGGGGGTGATCCACAGCCGCAGCTGCCGCTCGGTCATCACCGCGCCGGGCATCAGGCAGTTGACCCGGATGCCGAAGGGGCCGAGATCACGCGCGAGGCTGCGCGTCAGGCCCTGCACCGCCGCCTTGGCCGCGCTGTAGGCCACCATGCCGCCCTGCCCGACCACCCAGCTGATCGAGCCCAGGTTGACGATCGAGCCGCCGCCCGCCGCCTTCATCATCGGCGCCGCCGCCTGCGCGGCGAAGAACTGGTGGCGCAGGTTGACGGCGATGCGCTCGTCCCAATAGGCGGGGGTCACGTCCTCCCAGCGGTGGCGGTCGTCGCTGGCGGCGTTGTTGACCAGCACGCGGATCGGCCCGACGTCCGCCGCGGCGTGGGCGACGGCGGCCTGAAGGGCGGCCACGTCGCGCAGGTCGCAGGGGATGAACAGCGGCGCGCTGCCGTTGCCGCCGAGCCGCGCGACGAGGGCGCGGGACGGCTCCTCGGCGATGTCGAGGAAGGCGACGCGGCAGCCCTGGGCGCAGAACCGCTCGACCATCGCCGCACCAATGCCCGTACCGCCGCCGGTGACCAGGACGGGACGGCCCTTCAGGCTGGGATAGACGGCGTCATCGGTCATGGCGTTCCCCACAAGGCGCTTCTACGGTCTGCACACATCTCGTGACGGTGCCGCAGGCGCTTCACCGAGGCGAAAAGCCCCTCTCCCCTCGCGGGAGAGGGGCTTCCTCATGCTCCACGACATATGTGCATACCGTAGACCAAGCGCCTCAGGCATCGTCCGCCTCCCGGAACGCCGCCTTCAGGTCGGCGTAGAGGCGGCGGAACAGCCGGCGGCGCCCGGCCATGCTTGCGGCGAGCCCGGCGTCCGGCTCCACCGTGCGGCGGACCTCCAGCGGGCGACAGACCGCCGCCGGGTCCTCGCCGGTGACGGCCAGCCGGGCCAGCCGGGCGGCGCCGAAGGCCGGGCCGACCTCGCCGCCCGCCGGGTAGTCGAGCGGCCGGCCCAGCGCGCTGGTCAGGATGCGGCCCCACAGCGCGCTGCGCGCGCCGCCGCCGATCACCAGCAGGCGCTCGACCCGGCCGCCGGCCTCCTCCAGCACCTCCAGCCCGTCGGCGAAGGCGAAGGCGACGCCCTCCAGCACCGCGCGGGCCAGGGCGCCGCGGCCGGTGTCGTGAGTCAGGCCGAAGAAGACGCCCTTGGCGTGCGGGTCGTTGTGCGGCGTGCGCTCGCCCGAGAGGTAGGGCAGGAAGACCAGCGCGCCGAGGTCGCCGGAATGCCCTTCGGCGTCGCGCAGCAGCGCCGCCTCGTCGGTCGCGCCGGTGAGGTGGGCGGCGAAGGTCAGGCAGCTTGCGGCGCTCAGCATCACCGACATCTGGTGCCAGCGGCCGGGCAGCGCGTGGCAGAAGGCGTGCACGCCGCGCTCCGGGTTCGGCGCGAAGCGCTCGCCGCTGACGAAGATCACGCCCGACGTGCCCAGCGACAGGAAGGCACTGCCGGGCGCCACCACGCCGACGCCGACCGCCCCGGCGGCGTTGTCGCCCGCCCCGGCGGCGACCGGGACGCCGGGCGGCACGCCCCACTCCGCCGCCACCTCGGCCCGCAACGCGCCGGTGGGCTGCGAGCCCTCGTGCAGGCGCGGCATGTGGGCTTCGGTGAGGCCGGTGGCCGCCAGCACCGCGGGCGACCACGCGCGCTGGCCGACGTCCAGCCACAGCGTGCCGGCGGAATCCGAGAGGTCGGAGGCGTGGTCGCCGGTCATGCGCAGGCGCAGGTAATCCTTGGGCAGCAGGACCTTGGCGGTGGCCGCGAAGATTTCCGGCTCGTGCGCCGCGACCCACAGCAGCTTCGGCGCGGTGAAGCCGGGCATGGCGCGGTTGCCGGTGAGGGCGCGCAGGTCCGGCACGCGGCGCTCCAGCTCCGCGCATTCGGCGCCGCTGCGGCCGTCGTTCCACAGGATCGCCGGGCGCAGCACGCGGTCGGCGCGGTCGAGCAGCGTGGCGCCGTGCATCTGGCCGGACAGGCCGACGCCGCGCACCGCGCGCATCGCCTCCGGGTGCGCGGCGCGCAGCTGGCCGACGGCGCCTTGCGTGGCGCTCCACCAGTCCGCCGGGTCCTGCTCCGACCACAGAGGGTGCGGGCGGCTGGCCTCCAGCGGCGCGGTGGCCTGGGCGACGAGGGCTTGCGCGTCGTCCACCAGGACCGCCTTGACGCCGGACGTGCCCAGGTCGATGCCGAGGTACATGGGGGTCTCCATCTCTTCCCCTCCCCCGCCTCCGGCGGGGGAGGGTCAGGGTGGGGGCAACGGCCTCGCCGGCCGAATGGAACACTGTGGAACACCATGGAACAGTGTGCAGGGCGTGTTCAGTTCACCATTCCGTCCATCGCGCATCTAAGACTTAAATCCTAGTTTGGCGCGGTGGTGATGGCAAGCGTTTTCGCGGGTGGGGAAGGCCGTTGCCCCCACCCTGCCCATCGGTCGCCCGCAAGTCGGGCGACCGCGCTTCGGCGGGGGAGGGCTTGATACCCGTCACACCAGCCGGTTCACCAGGTTCTCCAGCATCTCCTGCCGGCCCGAGCGCGGCTTCGGATCGAGCCCCAGCCCGGCGTCCGCCGCTCCGGCCAGATCCAGCCCACCCCACAGGCGGCGCCCCAGGTCGCCGTCCCAGCCGGCGTAGCGCTCCGCCACGTGCCGCGTCAGCCGGCCGTCGGCGACGATCCGCTCGGCCGCCAGCAGCGCGCGGGCCAGCGTGTCGATGCCGCCGACGTGCGCGTGCAGCAGGTCGTCCGGCTCCAGGCTCTGGCGGCGGATCTTGGCGTCGAAGTTGAACCCGCCGGTGGTGAAGCCGCCGGCCGCCAGGATGCGGGCCATGGGCAGCGCCAGATCCACGTGGTCGTTGGGAAACTGGTCGGTGTCCCAGCCGTTCTGCGGATCGCCGCGGTTCATGTCGATGGAGCCGAAGACCCCCAGCGCCAGCGCCGTCGCCACCTCGTGCTCGAAGCTGTGGCCGGCCAGCGTGGCGTGGTTGACCTCGATGTTGACGCGGACCTCGTCCTCCAGGCCGTAGCGCTTCAGGAAGCCGTACACCGTCGCCACGTCGTGGTCGTACTGGTGCTTGGTCGGCTCCATCGGCTTCGGCTCGATCAGGATGGTGCCCTGGAAGCCGATCCGGTGCTTGTGCTCCACCACCAGCGTCAGGAAGCGGCCGAGCTGGTCCAGCTCGCGCCCCAGATCGGTGTTGAGCAGCGTGTCGTACCCCTCGCGCCCGCCCCACAGCACGTAGTTGACGCCGCCCAGCCGGTGCGTCGCCTCCAGCGCGTCGCGCACCTGCGCGGCGGCGCAGGCGAACACCTCCGGGTCCGGGTTGGTGGCGGCGCCGGCCATGTAGCGCGGGTGCGAGAACAGGTTCGCCGTGCCCCACAGCAGCTTGACGCCGCTGCGCTCGATGCAGCCCTGGAGGCGCTCGGTCAGCCGGGCGAAGGTCGCCTGCGTCTCGCGCAGGCTCCCCATCTCCGGCGCCACGTCGCGGTCGTGGAAGGTGAAGAACGGCACGCCGAGCTTGCCGAACAGCTCGAACGCCACGTCCATCTTGGCTTCCGCCAGCGCCACCGGGTCGCCGGCGCGCATCCAAGGCCGGTCCAGGGTGGCGGCGCCGAACGGGTCGGAGCCGGGCCAGCAGAAGCTGTGCCAGTAGCACACGGCGATGCGCAGATGCTCCGCCATGCGCTTGCCGAGCACCATACGGTCCGGGTCGTACCAGCGATAGGCCAGCGGCTCGTCGCTGTCCGGCCCCTTGTAGCGGACCGTGTCGATTCCGGCGAAAAACGGTTCGGTCATGGCCGATCCTTTCAAATCTCAACCCAACTGGCGCCGCGCCGGCTGGACTCGACGGCGGCGTGGATGAAGCGCACCCCGCGCACGCCGTCGCGCACGCCGGGAACCAGGGCGGCCTGCGGGTCCGGCTGCGGACCGCCCAGCCGGGCGACGATCAGGTCGGCGGCGTCGCGGTAGATCTGCGCGAAGCCCTCCAGATAGCCCTCCGGATGGCCGGAGGGGATGCGGGTGGCGTGGCCGGCGGCCGGGTTCGATCCGGGACCGCCGCGGGTGATGGTGCGCGGTGGCTCCCCGAAGGGGGCGAAGCGCAGGGCGTTCGGCTGCTCCTGGAACCACTCCAGCCCGCCCTTGTCGCCGTAGACGCGCAGGCGCAGGCCGTTCTCGTTGCCGGGCGCCACTTGGCTGGCCCACAGCATGCCCCGCGCCCCGTTGTCGTAGCGCAGCAGCATGTGCGCGTTGTCGTCCAGCGGACGGCCTTCCACGAAGGTGGTCAGGTCGGCGGCGACCTGGGTGCAGCGCAGGCCGGTGACGAACTCGGCCAGCTGGAAGGCGTGCGTGCCGATGTCGCCGACGCAGCCGGCGATGCCGCTGCGCGCCGGGTCGGTGCGCCATTCCGCCTGCTTCTGCCCGGTGGCCTCCAGCCGGGTGGTCAGCCAGTCCTGCGGGTACTCCACCTGCACGACGCGGATGCGGCCCAGTTCGCCCGCCTCGACCATGGCGCGGGCCTGCCGGATCATCGGATAGCCGGTGTAGTTGTGCGTCAGCACGAAGATCAGCGCGGTGCGCTCCACCGTCGCCGCCAGATCCTCGGCGTCCTCCACCGAGGTGGTCAGCGGCTTGTCGCAGATGACGTGTATGCCCGCCTCCAGGAACGCCTTGGCGGCGTCGTGGTGCCGATGGTTGGGCGTCACCACGCTGACCACGTCGATGCGGTCGTCGCGCGCCGCCTCCGCCTGCGCCATCTCCGCGAAGCTGGCGTAGCAGCGCTCCGACGCCAGGAACAGGTCGGCGCCGCTGGCCTTCGCCCGCTCGGGATCGGACGACAGCGCGCCGGCCACCAGCTCGTAGCGGTCGTCGAGGCGCGCGGCGATGCGGTGCACCCCGCCGATGAACGCGCCCCGCCCGCCGCCGACCATGCCGAGCCGCAGCCGGCGGTTCGGCCCCGTGGAGGCCGTTGTCCCTTCGATGGTCATGTCACCCTCCCGCTCAGCCGATGCCGAGCATCCGGCGGTTGGCCGCCAGGTCGGTCCCGGCGCCCGCGAAGTCGTCGAACGCCTTCTCGGTCACCCGGATGATGTGCGCCTCGATGAAGTGCGCGCCCTCGGCGGCGCCCTGCTCGGGGTGCTTCATGCAGCATTCCCACTCCAGCACCGCCCAGCCGTCGAAGCCGTACTGGGTCAGCTTGGAGAAGATGCCGCCGAAATCGACCTGCCCGTCGCCCAGCGAGCGGAAGCGGCCGGCCCGGTCGATCCAGGGCTGGTAGCCGGAATAGACGCCCTGCCGCGGGGACGGGTTGAACTCCGCGTCCTTGACGTGGAACATCTTGATCCGCTCGTGATAGACGTCGATGTAGCCGAGGTAGTCGAGCTGCTGCAGCACGAAGTGGCTGGGGTCGTACAGGATGTTGCAGCGCGGGTGGTTGCCGACGCGCTCCAGGAACATCTCGAACGTCGCGCCGTCGAACAGGTCCTCGCCGGGGTGGATCTCGTAGCAGAGGTCGACGCCGGCCGCGTCGAACGCGTCGAGGATCGGCCGCCAGCGCTTCGCCAGCTCGTCGAACGCCGTCTCGATCAGCCCCGCCGGACGCTGCGGCCAGGGATAGAGGTACGGCCACGCCAGCGCGCCGGAGAACGTCACGTGCGCCGTCAGGCCGAGGTTGGCCGAGGCCTTGGCGGCCAGCATGAGCTGGTTGACCGCCCACTCCTGCCTCGCCCTGGGATTGCCGCGGACCTCTGGGGCGGCGAAGCCGTCGAACGCCTCGTCGTAGGCGGGGTGCACGGCCACCAGCTGGCCCTGCAGGTGGGTGGACAGCTCGGTGACCTGCACGCCGGCCTCGGCGAGGGTGCCCTTCACCTCGTCGCAGTAGCCCTTGCTCTCGGCGGCGCGGGCGAGGTCGAACAGGCGGCCGTCCCAGGACGGGATCTGCACGCCCTTGAAGCCCAGGCCGGCGGCCCATGTGCCGATGGCCGGGAGGCTGTTGAACGGCGCCGCGTCCCCCGCGAACTGGGCGAGGAAGATCGCCGGGCCCTTGATGGTCTTCATGGTGGGTCTCCCTTTGGTTCCCTCTCCCCTCTGGGGAGAGGGGCAGGGTGAGGGGGTCCTGCATCGCGGACGTTCGGCGTCCCCCGCGAACCCCCTCACCCGGCCCTTCGGGCCACCCTCTCCCCGGAGGGGAGAGGGAAGGCGGCTCAGAACGGCGAGTCGGGGTAGTAGTACTTGGCGGCGTTCTCCGGGGTCACCAGCGTCGCCTCGATGATGTATTCCTTCTTGATCGGCGCCTTCTCGACCAGATGCTTGGCGGTGATCTCCATCGCCTCGGCGATCATCGCCGGCGGATACAGCACGTCGGCGGGCACCAGCACGTCCTTGTCCATGACGCGCTTGATCATGTCCTTCATGCCGGCGCCGCCGAGGATGAACATCTCCTTCTCGCGGCCGGCTTGGCGGACCGCCTCGATGACGCCCAGCGCGATGTCGTCGTCCTGCGCCCACACCGCGTCGATCTTCGGGAAGCGGGACAGGAAGTCCTGCATCACCTTGAAGCCGTCGTCGCGGTTCCAGTTGGCGTACTGCATGCCCAGGATCTTGATCTGGCTGCCCTCGATCGCCTTCTGGAAGCCCTCGACGCGCTGGTTGTCGATGACGGTGGGGATGCCGCGCAGCACCACGATGTTGCCCTTGCCGCCCAGCTTCTCCTTCATGTACTTGCCGGAGACCTGCCCCATCTCGGGGTTGTTGCCGGCGACGTAGAGGTCCTGGATCGACGGGTCGGTCAGGCCGCGATCGACCACGGTGACGAACTTGCCCGCCTGCTTGACGGCGCGCACCGGGTCGGTCATCGGCGCGGATTCGAACGGCAGGATGACCAGCGCGTCGATCTTCTGCACCGACACCAGATCCTCCAGGTCGTTGGCCTGCCGGCCGACGTCGCGGGCGGTGACGATCACCACGTCGAGGTTCGGGTACTGCTTCTCCAGCTTCTTCTCGGCCTGCTGGGCGTGCCAGTTGAGGCCGCCGGTCCAGCCGTGCGTCGCGGCGGGGATGGAGACGCCCATCTTGATCTTCTGCTGGGCCGATGCCGCCACCGGCGCCAGCATGAGGCCCGCGGCCACCGCCGCGGCAAGACCGAAACCGAGTTTCATGGCCGATTCTCCCTGGTTTGTGTTCTTCAGCGACGCGCCGCGGCCCCCCGTTGCAGAAGCACCGCGACGATGATGATCACCCCCTGGATGGTGCCGTTCAGGTAGACGCTGATGGCGCCGGTCAGGTTGAGGATGTTGTCGATCAGCGTGAGCATCACGGCGCCCACCACCGTTCCCCAGACGCGGCCGTAGCCGCCCTTCAGCATGGTGCCGCCGATGATGACGGCGGCGATGGCCTCCAGCTCCCACAAGAGGCCCGTGGTGGCGGAGGCCGAGCCCAGGCGCGGCACGTAGATCACCACCGCCAGCGCCACGCAGATCCCCTGCAGCACGAAGGCCAGCAGCTTGACCCGGTCGACGTCGATGGCGGAGTAGCGCGCCACGTCCTCGCTCGATCCGATGGCGGCGCAGTAGCGGCCGAAGCGGGTGCGGTACAGGATCACCGCGCCGATCAGCGCCACCGCCGCGAACATCAGGATCGGGTACGAGACGCCGAACACGCCGCCGTAGTAGACCGGCCGGTACACCGTGCGGATGCCGGAGTTGAGCGACAGCGTGCCGCCGTCCGCCAGATAGGTGACCAGCGAGCGGAAGATGCCCATGGTCCCCAGCGTGACGATGAACGCCTCCATCCGCCCCTTGGTGACCAGCAGCCCGTTGACCAGCCCGGCCGCCAGCCCCAGCCCCAGCGCCACCAGCACGCCGACCAGGATCACCGGCACCCCGGCGCCCATGGAGCCGACCAGCGCGTTCATCACCACGATCATCACGCCGGACGCGAAGGCGGCCAGCGAGCCCACCGACAGGTCGATGCCGCCCGCGGTGATGACGAAGGTGGCGCCCACCGCGATGATGCCGATGAAGGCGGTGCGGGTGAGCACGTTGCCGATGTTGGCCGGGCTGAGGAACACCGGATTGACGATGGTGCCCAGCACGATCAGCGCGGCCAGCGCCAGGAACGGCCCGTAGAGCTTGAGGTCGAAGCCGGCCGCGGACTTCCGCGCCACCTCAGGCATGGCTGACGGCGACATGCTGCTCTCCCCGGGTTGCGCGGCCCTTGAGGCCGGTGGCGTAGCGGACGATCTCCCCCTCCTCCACGGCGTCGCCCTCCAGGATGCCGGTCACCACGCCGGAGCGCATGACCACCACCCGGTGCGCCAGCCCGATGATCTCGGGCATTTCCGAGGAGATCAGGACCACCGACCCGCCGCGCCGGGCGAAGTCGTGCAGGAAGCGGTAGATCTGGCTCTTGGTGCCGATGTCGATGCCGCGCGTCGGCTCGTCGACGATCAGGATCGTCGGCTCGACCTGCATGGTCTTGGCGAGCAGCAGCTTCTGCTGGTTGCCGCCGCTGAGCGAACCGACCGTCGCGTCGAGGGTGCGCACGCGGATGTCGAACTCCCCCACCGCGCGCTCCAGCGCCGCCGCCTCGCGCGTCTCGTCCACGAAGATCCGGCCGTAACGCTCCAGCGCCAGCAGCGTCAGGTTCGGCTGCAGCCGCTTGCCGACCAGCAGCCCCTTGCCCTTGCGGTCCTCGGTCAGGTAGGCGATGCCGGCGTCCACCGCGTCGTCCAGCGAGCGGACGCGCAGCGGTTTGCCGTCGCGCCGCAGAGTCCCGGAGCTGCGGCGCAGGCCGAGCAGCCCCTCCATCAGCTCCGTCCGCCCGGCGCCGACCAGCCCGGCGAAGCCCAGGATCTCGCCGCGCCGCAGGTCGAACGAGGCGTCGCGCACCCAGCCGGGCACGTCGATGCCCAGCGCCTCCAGCACCAGCGGGGCGTCGGCGGGCGGCGGCTCCCTGGTCGGGAACAGGTCGCTGATGGCGCGGCCGACCATGAGCTGGGCGATGGCGTCCTGCGTCAGCTCCGCCGTCGGCTGGGTGGCGACGTGGTGGCCGTCGCGCAGCACCGTCACCCGGTCGGAGATCGCCGTCACCTCGTCCAGCTTGTGCGAGATGTAGACGACCGCCACGCCCTGCCCCTGGAGGCGGCGGATCAGGCGGAACAGCACCGCGGTCTCGGCGCCGGTCAGCACCGCCGTCGGCTCGTCCATGATGAGGACGCGCACGTCGCGCGACACCGCCTTGGCGATCTCCACCATCTGCCGCTCGGACACGGCGAGGTCGCGCACCCGCGCGTTCGGATCGACCGGGCATTCCAGTTCCGCCAGCACGGCGCGGGAGCGCTCGCGCATGGCGCGCTTGTCGAGGAAGGGGCCGCGCCGCAGCTCACGGCCAAGGAAGATGTTCTCCTCCACCGTCAGGTGTTCGGCGAGGTTGAACTCCTGGTGGATGAGGACGATGCCCAGCGCCTCCGCCGGGCCGATGCCGGCGAAGGCCACCGGCCGGCCGTCCACGCACACCGTGCCCGACGTCGGCGGGTGAAAGCCGGAGAGAATCTTCATCAGCGTCGACTTGCCGGCCCCGTTCTCGCCGACCAGGGCGTGCACCTCGCCGCGCTGGACGGCGAAATCCACCCCGTGGAGGACCTCGACAGGCCCGAAGCACTTCGTGACGCCGGACGCCGACAGGATCGGCTCGGCCATGGGGTTTCCCCCTCCCTGAGTGCGGCTTCTCGCGTGGCCGCGAATTAAGTAGACCGTCTAACAAAAGGGAGCGTATGCTCGAATCCATCGCCCGTCAAGCGGGGCCGGGGGTGGTCGAGGGCTCCCCTTCCGGAGTATGACCCTCTCCACCCGCGGACGGAGGAACGACGGAACAGCGCATGCAGCCCAGGGTCAACTCGGCGGCGATCCGGCGCCTCAACACCATCCGCGTCTTCCATGCGCTGCGGGAGAACCCGAACTGCGCGCAGCGCGACCTCAGCCGTCTGACCGGGCTGGACAAGGCGACGACCTCGGCGATCGTGACGCAGCTGCTCGACGACGGGCTGGTCGAGCGGACGGAGCCGCCGCGCCCGCGCCGCATCGGCCGGCCGGAGACGGCGCTGAGCATCGCCCCCTCGGCCGGACTGCTGGTGGGCGCGCGGCTGGAGCCGGGCACCATCCGCATCGTCACCACCACGCTGGCCGGCGCGGTGCTGGAACAGGCGCAGATCCCCGGCAGCACCGACCTCGGCACCGCGCTGCGCCGGCTGCACGAGGGGATCGACGCGGCGGTGGCGGCGAGCCGGCGGGCCGATGCCGAAGCGCCCCCGGTGCGCGGCATCGGCGTCGGCATCCCGGCGCTGATGGACCGCAGCGGCCGGCTGGTGCTGGCGCCCAACCTGGGCTGGCGCGACACGCCGATCCGCCCGCTGCTGGAGGAGGCGCTGGGCGCGCGCGTGCAGATCGACAACGACACCAAGGCCGCCGCCATGGCCGAGCGGCTGTTCGGCGCGTGCCGCGGGGTGGAGGACTTCGCCTACCTGACCGGCCATTCCGGCGTCGGCGGCGGGCTGTTCCTCGGCGGGCGGCTGTACCGCGGCGCGCAGGGCTTCGCCGGCGAGGTCGGGCACGTCACCGTGGTGCCGGGCGGGCGCCCCTGCGGCTGCGGCAAGCGTGGCTGCCTGGAGACCTACGTCTCCGAACCGGCGATCCTCGCCCAGGCCGGCGAGCGCGGCCGAACCCTGCCCGACCTGTGGGCGGTGGCCGCCGCGGCGCGCGACGGCGACGCGGCGGTGCGGGGGGTGCTGGAGGAGGCCGGGCGGCACCTGGGCTTCGCGCTGTCGCACCTCGTCAACCTGACGAACCCCAGCCTGGTGGTGCTGGGCGGCAACCTGTCGATCGTCGCCGAGCTGATCCTGCCGACGCTGCGCGCCGCGCTGGACGAGCACACGCTGGAGCCGCTGCGGCGCGACCTGCGGCTGCTCGTCTCGCCGCTCGGCCCCGACGCGGTGCCCATGGGCGGCATCGCGCTGGCGATGGAGGGCTTCCTGTCGGCGCCCGAGCCGATCCGGGGCATCCTGCTGCCCTGACCGGCCGCCAGAGACGTTAACGTTGGCATCTGCTCACCTCCTCCTGCACCTTTTTGACCGTCATCCCCGCGCAGGCGGGGATCCAGCGCTCGCGTCCGCGAGCCTCATGACTCATGTCGCCCCTATCGGGGCTCTTCCTGGATCCCCGCCTTCGCGGGGATGACGGCCGGAAGTGTCTGGGGCGACGTCTAGGAACTTAACGTGGCACCCAGCACCCGCCGCCGACCGTTCGCAGGCGAAAGCTTCACCGTTCCGTCGCGCCGTCGTCATTCGCCCGTCACGGCGGTTTGTCAGGAAGGGGGCTCCTCGTGACGAGAAAGGGAGCTCCCGAGATGACCCGCACCCCCGCCTGGACACGGGCGGCCGTGATGGCCGCTGCTCTGACGCCGCTGGCCGCCGCCCCGTCTGCCGCGCAGCAGGCCTTCCCCGCCACGCTCGCCGGGCACGCCGTGCTGCCGGCCAGGAGCTTCATCGAGGTGCCGGCGGACGCCCCGGCCGACCTGCGCGTCTCCGGCAAGTTCACCACCGGCCGCCGCGTCGAGGCCGTCGGCAGCGTCGAGGGCAAGTCGGCCGACCGCCCGACCGGCGTCTCGCTGCCCTTCCAGGGGCAGCCGCTTCAAGGCCATTCGGGCATCAAGCGCATGCCGGACGGGACCTTCTGGATCCTCACCGACAACGGCTTCGGCGCCAAGGCGAACTCGCCCGACTCGGCGCTCTACCTCAACCGCTACAAGGTCGATTTCGAAACCGGCGGCTTCGAGCGGCTGGAGACCGTCTTCCTGCGCGACCCGGACAAGAAGGTGCCGTTCCGCATCGTCCATGAGGGGACCGAGACGCGCTACCTGACCGGCAGCGACTTCGACACCGAGAGCTTCCAGTTCGCCGGCGGCGCCCTGTGGATCGGCGACGAGTTCGGCCCGTGGCTGATCAAGGCCGACCTCAGCGGCAAGGTGCTGGCGGTGTTCGACACGCAGGTGGACGGCAAGGTCGTGCGCTCGCCCGACAACCCGGCGATCGCCACCCCGGCCAACCCGGCCGCCCCGGCGATGGCGTTCGAGATCCGCCGCTCCAAGGGCTTCGAGGGCATGGCGGCGTCGCCGGACGGCCGCTTCCTCTACCCGCTGCTGGAGGGCCCGGTGTTCCAGGCCGACAAGAAAGCCTTCGAGACCGCCGCCGACGGCAGGGAATACCTGCGCATCCTGGAGTTCGACGTCGCCAGGGAGGCGTGGACCGGCCGCTCCTGGCAGTACGCGCTGGAGCAGACCGGCAACGCCATCGGCGACTTCAACATGATCGACGCCACCACCGGCCTGATCATCGAGCGCGACAACGGCGAGGGCACCGCCGACAAGGCGTGCAAGCCGGGCGAGCCGACGGTGAACTGCTTCTCCGGCGTCGCGTTGTTCAAGCGGGTGTACAAGATCGAGCTGACCGACGGCGGCATGTCCGCCCCGGCGCGCAAGATCGGCTACATCGACCTGATGCGCATCGCCGACCCGAACAAGAAGGCGCGCAAGCCGCTGACCGACGGCGCGCTGGCCTTCCCGTTCTTCACCATCGAGAACGTCGACGTGGTGGACGCCCGCCACATCGTGGTCGGCAACGACAACAACCTGCCCTTCTCCTCCAGCCGCGAACCGAACGTGGCGGACGACAACGAACTCGTCCTGCTGGAGGTCGAGGCGCTGCTGAAGGCGAAGTGACGGGACGGCGCGGCGGGCCGGTGGGTGCGCCGCGCCTCCCGCGTCACTCCCCGGGCAGGAAGTAGTCGGGCATCGACGTGCTGAACGCGATGATCTCGTCCGCCAGCTTGCCGAGGTGCGTGTGGATGGCGCCGGCCGCGGCCTCCGGGTCGTGCCGCGCGATCGCCGCGGCGATGGCGGCGTGCTCGTCGATCACCCGCGCCATGCGCCCCGGCCCCGGCAGGGTCAGGCGGCGGTAGCGGTCGATCTGCACCTTCACCTGCTGGACCAGCGCCCACACGCCGGACAGGCCGGCGATCTCGGCGATGGCCGCGTGGAAGTCCTCGTCGGCCTGGTGGAAGGCCTCCCGGTCATCGGCCGCGGCGGCGGCGCGATGGCGCTCCAGGATGGCCGCGAGGCGGCGGGCCTGCTCGGGCGTCGCGGTCCGGGCGGCGTGGCGGACGGTGGTCTCCTCCAGTGCAGCGCGCACCACCATCGCCTCCGGCAGGCTGGCCAGCGGGATGCGGGCGATGAAGGTGCCGGCCTGCGGGAACACCTCCAGCAGCCCCTCGGCGGCGAGCTGGCGCACCGCCTCGCGCACCGGGGTGCGGCTGACGCCGTAGGCCACCGCCAGCTCGTTCTCGCTGATCGGCTCGCCGGGCTTGCGCCGCAGCGTCATGATTTCGGCGCGCAGGTGCTGATAGATCTCCTGCGCCGCCGTGCTGCCGCGCCCACGCCCGGCGCGGCCCGGACGCGGGGCGCGGCGGCGGATCGCACCGGAGCCAACGCTGGACATCGGACTTCCCTTCCCTCGACTCCCCCCGCTGTAGCATGCGCCGGGGGCGGACGCCATGCCCGAGGCCTTGCCGCGCCGGGCTTTTCCACCCCCGTCTGCGACATACCGCCGCGGCAAACAATCCGCGTGTTTGACAATGCCACTATACTAGTATACTAGTATGCATGAAGCGAGCGCCGGCCCCGTCGGGACCGGTGCACCGCCCCCGGATCTGTCCAGTTCTCGACGCACATCGGTCGCCCCCGTGGGGCGGGAACCCCGTCGCGCGCCCTCGGCCGGACACCCTACACGCCACTGCGACGACTCACATCCTGGAGTGTCGGATATGAATCTGAAATCGCGGATCGACCGCATCCCCGGCGGCATGATGATCCTGCCCCTGTTCCTCGGCGCCTGCCTGAACAGCTTCGCGCCGGGCACCGGCAAGTTCTTCGGTTCCTTCACCAACGGCCTGATCACCGGCACGCTGCCGATCCTGTCCGTCTGGTTCTTCTGCATCGGCGCCTCCATCAGCCTGAAGGCGACGCCGCTGGTGCTGCGCAAGAGCGGCGTGCTGGTGTCGGTGAAGATCGTCACCGCGGCGCTGGCCGGCGTGGTCGCCTCCCTCTTCATCCCGGCCGACGGCATCCAGAGCGGCTTCCTGACCGGCCTGTCGGTGCTGGCGATCATCGCCGCCATGAACGACACCAACGGCGGCATGTACATGGCGCTGATGCAGCAGTACGGCACCAAGGAGGAGGCCGGCGCCTTCTGCCTGATGTGCCTGGAATCCGGGCCGTTCATGACGATGCTGACGCTGGGCCTCGCCGGGCTCGCCAGCTTCCCGTGGCAGACCATGGTCGGCGCGCTGCTGCCCTTCCTCATCGGCTTCATCCTCGGCAACCTGGATCAGGACTTCCGCAAGTTCTTCGGGCAGGCGGTGCCGGTGATGGTGCCGTTCTTCGCCTTCGCGCTGGGCAACAACCTGAACTTCGCCACCATCCTGAACACCGGCCTGCTGGGCATCGCGCTGGGTCTGGCGGTGATCGTGGTGACCGGCTTCACGCTGGTGCTGGCCGACATCTTCCTGGCCAAGGGCAACGGCACCGCCGGCATCGGCGCCGCCTCGACCGCCGGCGCCGCCGTCACCGTGCCGCCGATCATCGCCTCCATCGAGCCGACCTTCGCCCCCGTCGCCCCGGCCGCCACGGCGCTGGTCGCCACCTGCGTGGTCGTCACCTCGCTGCTGACCCCGCTGCTGACCGCTTGGTGGTCGCGCCGCTTCGGCATCAATTCGCAGCGCTATCAGGCCGCCGAGGCCGCCAAGGCGGCGGTTGCCGTCGCCCCGGCCGCCGCTCCGGCCGAGTGAGGACGCCATGGACACCCACCTGCCCCGCCTGACCACCCTCGTCACCGAGGCGGCCACGGCGCTGGTCGCCGCCCGCAAGAGCCGCCGCCCGCTGCCCGCGCTACCGGTGGTCCCCACGACCGTCGCCGAGGCCTACGCCATCCAGACCGAAGTGGCGCGCCGCCTCGGCCCGGTCACCGCGTGGAAGGTCGGCGCCCCCGGCCCGGACGCCGAGCCGTCCTACGCGCCGATCAACGCCGCCACCCTGTTCTTCGACACGGAGCGGCTGCCGGCCACCATGTTCCACGTCATCGGCATCGAGGCGGAGATCGTCTACCGCCTCGGCCGCGACCTGCCCACGCGGGACGAGCCGTGGACGCGCGACGAGGTGCTGGACGCCGTCGCCTCCCTGCACCCGGCGTTCGAGGTGTGCGACACGCGCTTCCGCGACTACGGCTCGCAGGACCCGCTGGCGCATCTGGCCGACCAGGCCAACCACGGGGCGCTGGTCGTCGGCCCGGCGGTGGCGGACTGGCGCGCCGTCGATCCGGTGCGCCAGCCGCTGACGCTGGACATCCGCGGCGAGCGCGTCGTGGACGTGGTCGGCGGCAACGCGGCCGGCGACCCGGTGCGGCTGCTGACGTGGCTGGCCAACGTCGGGTCGCGGCCGTTCGGCGGCCTGCGCGCCGGCGACACCGTCACCACCGGCTCCTGCACCGGGACGATCTTCGTCCCGCCGGGGTCGCGGGCGGTGGCCGCCTACGCCGGCATCGGCACCATCGAACTGACCGTGCAATAAGGAGACGCGACACGATGAGCACCCCGTTCGACCTCTCGGGCAAGGTGGCGCTGGTCACCGGCGCCAACACCGGCATCGGCCAGGGCATCGCCGTGGCGCTGGCCAAAGCCGGTGCCGACATCGCCGCCGTGGACGTGG